>NZ_JCANUC010000015.1:0-74510 GCF_059568765.1 Lacicoccus kunmingensis DSM 17847
CATCGCCTTTTTTAATATCTTGTTCTCTTCTTCAAGATCTCTCAGTCTTTTCTGGACATCTTTATCGGCCTGTTTGTCTTGACTCAAATTACCGCTGCCAACAAACGATTCAGTCCCATCATCCTTATAGTCTCTGACCCAATTACCCACTGTACTTTTCGCAATATCCAGTTCTCGGGATACAGAAGCAATCGATTTCCCTGAATCAATTACTAGACTCACTGCCTCTGCTTTGACGTGTTTATCATAATTACTGCCTCTTGACATAATGGACACCCTCCGTAAATTGATATCTTCCCATATACTATTTGTCTTCATTTACTGTGTCCAATTTCTAGTCTAACTTCAAGTTAAACAACCAAAGATGTCTCGCCGGAATTACGAAGAGGGCATCTTTATTTGCCTAGATCCAGTGTTTACCCCTCTTGTTTGACACTGAGCACAGTGATGGTCACAAGGATAATGGTCATGCCGAGTACCTGTATGAAGCCGAAACCATCGCCCAGAATGATGAACCCAAAGAGGGAGGCGATCACTGGCTCAATCATCGCGACCATTGAAGCAGTTGTGGGCGCGGTCCGCCGGACACCAATGACATAGATGATGAATGATACCCCCGTACCCACTGCTCCGAGCAGCAGGAACCACCATAGGCCCCCGGATGACAATATACTAAAGGCTTCATTCAGATCGATGAACCATATAAGAATGAAACAGAATGCCAAAAAGGCGACAGAGAGCACCGTCTGCGGCCTGCCGATGGCGACGGGGCATTTTTGAAGCCGAAAATGAACAGTGCATATGACAGGCCGGCAGCGAGACCTGCAACTACACCGTATACGCCCGTCGATAGGGATTCCGGATCATAGGCGCCGGTAATCAGGACGATGCCGACAATTACAGAGAATACACAGACCCATTTGAACCAGATCGACTGCTCTATCCTGAACAGGAAGGAAATCAGAAGAACGAATATCGGCGCCGTATACATCAAAGTCGCTGCAACAGCCACCCTCGATTCCTGTATGCTCAGAAAGTAGAAAGTGAAATTTCCTGCCACACCGATGCCGCCCAGCAGCGACCAGAGATGGAAGCGTGATGAAGAGACCAAGTTCTGTTTGAAATGGATGATGAACCATACGAAAAAGAATAGGAACCCGACGGCCCCGCGGTAGAATGATATGATAAGGGGATCCCACCCTTTGTCCATCAGTATATCCGTGATGCCACCGCTGATGCCCCAGAACATGGCAGCCAGCATGACGAGCACGATGCCAGTATATTTCATGTCTCCCCCTGGATTCAGTGTGAGACGAGACAGGTCCTTTACTCAGCCCCGACCATTCGTTGAAGCCGTTGGAAAATTCATCGAATGTACCCGACTCTACAGCTTTATCTCCAGTATTCCCACAGGAGATGGGCCTTACACCTTTATGCATTGAAAACATTTAAAGACCGCCACATCGAGTGAAGGTCTTTAAAGTTCAGCATCCCGTTGAAATATTTTCTTGAGTTACAAGAATCGAGGTAAGCTATCTTGCTTATTTTGATACAGGAAACATTTAGAAAAAGATTTCTCCCCATATTTTTAAGGAAGTTCCCAGAATGAGCAGGGCAAGAACCCACTGGAGTATTTTAACATTCATTTTCTGTCCCACTTTTGCTCCAAGCGGTGCGGCGATCAGGCTTGCTATGATCATGATGGCTGTAGGACCATAGAGCACCTGGTCTGTGGCAACTTTGCCGATGGTGGTGCCGATGGACGAAATGAAGGTGACGGCAAGGCTGGTGGCGATTGTTACCCGGGTGGGTATTTTAAGGACGACAAGCATGATCGGTACGAGAATGAATGCCCCGGCGGCACCGACGATGCCTGCGGCTGCCCCGGTGATGAAAGCAAGTGCGGCTGCCAGAGGCGCGTTGAAATCGAGTGCATCGCCGGGAGTGAAAGGGATCTCCTTTTTAGGCATGAACATCATGACGACAGCAATCGTTGCAAGTACTGCATATACGATGTCTATCTGGGTCTCGGTGAGGAATTCTGATCCGTATCCGCCGAGAAGACTGCCGATGAGGATGGCTCCACCCATATAGACAATCAATCTCATGTTCAAATAGCCACTGCTCTTATATGCCCATACACCAGCAATCGTTGCAAAGAAAACCTGTACGGCACTGATGCCTGCCACTTCATGGGAGGTGAATGCAGCGATTCCAAGCATGGGTGGAATATAAAGCAGCATCGGATACTTTATGATGGAGCCACCGATTCCTACCATCCCAGAGATGAAGGAACCGATGAATCCGATCAGAAATATGACGATTATAAAAGTAATATCCATTAGTTCATCGCTTCTTTAATTCCGGCATAGCCTTTTTCAATATTGACGACATTATCGAAGCCGCGTGCTTTAAGTGCACTCATTGCGATGGCTGAACGTACACCGGATTGACAGTGGACATAAATTGTGTCGTCTGTGTTGAATGGCACTTCTTTTTCATCGAGGTGACCAAAGTGGACATGATGTGCATTATCAAGGTTGCCTTCCTTATACTCGGAAGTGGAACGGACGTCCAGGATATGCTTATCTTCATGGTTCTCGACCAGCTCTTCAGGTGTTACATTTTCGTAGGAATCATCGAAGTACTTGTCTGCTTTATCTTCAGGGACGATCAGCTTAAGGTTGTCGAAACCGATGGATGCAAAGTCTTCCTGAAGCGTTTTGCTGTATTCAGGGTTTGCAATCACTGTCATCGGCTGATCATAATCCAAATACCATCCTGCAAACTGAAGGAATTTGTCATTGTATGGGATGTTGATGGCACCTTTTTTGAAGCCTTTTTTGAATTCTTCCTTGCTTCTGAGATCGAACAGCTGACCCGAAAGCGTATCAGGTGTACCGACTTCGACTTCCTTCACCTTGAATTCAGGCAGGCCCTCTTTATTGACCTTCTTCATTTGTGCAAAGTAGCTTGGTGGCTCCGGCTGGTCACTTGTCAGTTCTTTGATGAAGGAGTCTTTGTCTTCATATTCAAACACCCAGTTGCTTTTGCGCTCATATCCAAGAGTGGACAATGGCACTGCACCCAGAGATTTACCGCATGCGCTGCCTGCGCCATGGCCTGGCCATACTTGCATGAAGTCAGGATAGTCATTCATCTTCTTGAGGGAATTGAACATTGCGTTGGCACCTTCTTCAGTTGTGCCTTCCATTTTTGCAGCTTCTTCAAGCAGGTCTGGACGGCCGATGTCCCCAACGAAGATGAAGTCGCCGGTGAATATGCCCATAGGTTCATCACTGCCGCCTCCACGGTCTGTCAGCACGAAAGAGATGCTTTCCGGGGTATGGCCTGGTGTGTGGATGACTTTCAGCTCGACATTGCCGACATTGATAATGTCGCCATCTTTGAGGTAGACGGTATCTTCCGGCATGTTTTCGTATTTCCAGTCTTCGTCGCCTTCGTCAGAGACATAAGCTGTCGCATTGAAGCGTTTCGCAGCATCACGAAGGCCGGAAGCGAAGTCCGCGTGGATATGCGTTTCCGTCACTTGGGTGATGTTGAAACCTTCTGCTTTAGCCACTTCTTCATACTCATCAATTACTCTTTTTGGATCGATGATGATTGCTTCCTGTGTCTTCTGACAAGCTACCATATAAGAAGTCTGTGCAAGTTTTTTATCGAAGAATTGTTTAAAGAACATTTAAATACACTCCTTGAAATTTTGTTGGTGTTAAATTGATTAATGGCGGATGTTTAGGACAACCTGTCCAATTATATGAACAGGTTCAGGTTGCCGTTTTCCGCATCGCCGAGGTAGGTGCCTACGCCGCCGAAATTGACGCTAGGGAGAAGCTCATCTTCGTCAATGGCCATGATATCCATGCTCATTGTGCAGGCGACCATTTTAATGCCGAGTTTATCTGCCTTTTCAATCATTTCAGTAAGCGCGTCTACTTTTTTCTTTTTCATTACATATTGGATCATTTTGGATCCCAGGCCGAACATGTTCATGTTGGAAATCGGAAGTTTGGAGGCAGATTTTGGCATCATCATGCTGAACGCCTTATCCAGACCGGATTTATTCTTTTTCGGTGCATTCGGGTCCTTGATGACATTGAGTCCCCAGAAAGTGAAGAACATAGTGACATCTTTGCCCATGCTTTTTGCGCCGGTAGCGATGATGAATGAAGCCAGTGCCTTATCCATATCTCCACTGAATACGACCATTGTTGCACCATCTTTTGTTTCGACCATCTGATGGCCTTCGCCGTCAGCCTTGGTCTGTGGTGCATTCTTCTGCATCACTACTACAACCTTATCTTCTGATTTTTCATTTTTCAGAATGGTATTTCCAGTCTTGCGTGCCCATGCTTCGACATCTGTACAGAAGCCGAAGTCTGTAACCGTGATTTCCATCTGCTGTCCCGGCTCAAGTTCTCCCATCACTTCATTGACCTTAAGGAGAGGACCTGGACATTGCAGCCCACTCGCTTCGACCTTTACCCGATTTGGATCGATTTCAATGCGTGGATTCTGTACAGCTGAAGTCTCACTCGACATTTCATCTGCATTATCGTTATTACCAGTATAGGCAGAGTAGCCTTCTTCAAGATTTACTGCATCGAAGCCGTTGCGCTTCAAAATTTCCACAGCATTTGCTCCGCGCTTTCCGCGTTGACAGTATACGTGGATTCTTCTCTCTTTGGGCAGTGCTTCAAGACGTGTTTCAATTTCATTTACGGATATATTGTCTGCCTCGCCAATGTGGCCCATTTCATATTCAAAGGGCTCTCTGACATCAAGCAGATATTCGTTTTCTTTGACCAGCTGGTCTGCATCATTGATGTGATAGTTTGTTTGCGTTTTACTCATAGTATTGAATCATCCTCCTGTTTTAAATACCTGCAGGGGTATATTAACACTCTCATTATAATCTGTCAAATACCCACCCGGGTATAAATTAGGTTTAAATAAAAACAGATGATCTCATCATCTGCTCTTATTAAGCAATTCAACTGCTTCTTTGACCAGTTCATCCGTATCCTCGTCCGGGTTATTCATGGTCTCTTTGACGCACTGTACAAGGTTTTCGCTGACGATAACATTCATCGTCCGGTTGAGTGCGCTCTTTGCTGCACTTAATTGGGTGACGACATCTTTGCAACTTTTGCCTTCTTCAATCATCTTCAGGGCACCGTTGATCTGTCCTTGTAGGCGATGGATGCGGTTAATTATTGCTTTATCGTAAACTGTCTGTTCTTCCAGTGTATCCAATAACATCACCTTCTTTTTTTGATATGTTCATATTATAGGTATTAAAATTGAATTTTTCAAATACCCAATAGGGGATATAAGTGTGAGACATTTCTCTTCTGTCAAGGGCAACTTAAAATTGTAGGTTTATGGCAATCTAAAAATGTTGGTTTTCGGCAATACAATTTGTGGATGAACCCCTAAGTTTGTTTCATCCGGTATGATTTACCTTTGATTTTATAAATCTTTACATGGTGGACCATTCGATCCAGAATCGCTGCAGCTGTTTCCGGACTTTTGAATATTTACCTTAAGCCGGTCCATCGTTCGTGCCAGGGCTTCGACAATCCCTTTGGTTTGGGGTCGATACGGCCGGTAAGCAATCGGTTGGAAGGCGGTATCTTTACTAAACGCATAAAATCGCTGATTAAATATTACCTTATTATATTGAGTTCCGGGCTGGTCCACGACGGTGCGCATATTATCAAACCAAATCTCTCTGGGGACGCCACCGGTGTGGTGAAAGGCATCATCCAAACACTCAAACAACGTATCCTGGTTCCGGTCAAAGGTCAATGTGATATATTTCTTTCTGGAAAAAGACAGCACATATAAAAATATGTTAAAACGAAAAATCTCGCCGTGTCGGCTGATTAAGGTCATGTCTTCTTTCCAGTCCACTTGTCCCGCTAAACCGGGGGTGTGGGTCACTCGCACGGTGGCCTGTTTCTGACGGGTTCCTTTCTCTTTTCGACAGTACTGTTTCACCAGACTGTAACTCCCGTCATATCCTTTCTTTTGTAAGAATTTAAATATACTATACGCGCTGCATTGAATCTCCAGTTTGTCATGGATGATCGGTTTAAATTCATCCAATTTACTCGGTCTACTCATTCTTTTCTCCTCTGTGTTTTGGCTTTCTGACGCATAAGCTGCTTTCACCGTGCGATAGTCACAACCATACTGCCGGGCTAATGCGGCAAAGTTGGGCTTGATGCCATCAATCATAAATTTTCTGACTCCTTCACGTACGTCTTTCCTCATGAATATCCTCCTTAGATGTCATAAGAAAAGCATACAAAAAATGTAGGTAAACCAACAATTTTAAATTGCCGATTTCCTACATTTTAATACTGCCATTTACATATGATAACAAGCTACGATATTTATTCTTTAAATACATATTATTAATAGAACAAACCCTCAAAACTAACCTTACTACAACAGTTGCAAAGTTCTATGGAGTAAACGAACCAAAGTTAAAAAAAGAAAATCCAAGAAATAAAAGATTACAGTGCGAGCGATCTGGTACATATCTTGATACGAAACATTATGATTCTCATAAAAGAAATAGAGCAGGTATATTAAATGATATTAGTAAATCTTTAGACTGGAAAAAGCATGATTCTATCAAACACTACAAAAATAATCATAATCATGTTCCTCCGTAGATTATCATTCTTCCTCATAATTTTGGTATAACAATTAAATGGTTTAGTATTCTCAATCCTAAGCAAAAGTTGTTGACTACCTCCAATATGAGTGCCCATTCAAAGAACCAAGACAAATTTAATTTACTCAGTGTCAATATCATGAATTTGTTAAGGGAGTTTAGAAACGTAATTGCTCACGGACAAAGATTCTATTCCTTCCGTACAACAGATGATGAAGCTATTGTGTCACGTACCCATTTTAATAATTTAATTGGGGTAGAATTTTTAGAAGTAAACGATTATAAAAATAATATAGGTAAAAATGAGCTTTTTGCATTATCAATATCTATCCTGCTTTTCACAAAAAATGAATCGATAAGGTTGAGTTTTATCAATGAATTAGAGAGTATTTATTTATCTATGGAGGATGAAAATAATGTAAACCTACTTAAATTAATTGCTTTAAATCAATCCCATATTGAGAAGTTGAAAAGTCTAAATAGGATTTTTTCAGAATAGAACTTTTTGTCATCTTTATTAATAATTCCTTAGTACATATCTTCATTCATAATCGGTGCAGCTTCTGAAAACAATTCCTTCAGCTTCTTATTGATCTGCTTTTTTTGATACGTTTTTTTATAATTTGTAGAACGTGCCCACCAAGTGGTTTCCTCATGTTCAGGGTGGTTTTCATCATTCAGTATCGCCATAGTTTCTTCAAAACCTCGGATACCGCCTGAATCTTCTATTGGAATCGGTCCTTTCCGCTTACCTACTGACGGATATACAGGAGAAGGTTCTTTTAGTAACTCCACAAGTTCAACTTCATGTTTCCAATTGTCTCCGTAATCATAAAGATACGTCAGTTCACCATGTTCAAGTAAAATACCATCAACCATCGTTTCAATTCCATTCAAATGTATAGTTCCTGGCGGTGCAAATTCTGTATTATCTTCATAAGTTCCATACATATGAATATATTTATCCCCCACATTGAATTGTGCCAGATGCGATGTCCACCAGCCCATCGTTCTTTGAATCACTAAATGCAGTTCAAAGAAATTCAGCCTTGCCGGGATTATCAATTCACGTTCGATAGGCACATGTACATCTTTCAATGTCACTTTTACACGCATGGCATTGTATTCAATGAGACTCACGCCACTTCTCGCAATTGCCGCCAACCGTTTCAGACTAATCTTTTTTAGAGTTTTGAATACCTCAGGGAAAATATAGCCATGATTACTAAAGTTGCCTGCAACGGCAAAATGAAACAATGCTTCATTTTGGTTATTCACTTTAAAATAACGATCATTATTTTCTACGGCATGTTGCAAAGAGACTACCGCTTCATACGGTAAATTGACGAGCCCCCTGTTCATATCCTCCGGGTCTGTAAGAACGCCGTGGATGACTTCTTCTTCCGTCTGGCCCATCTCATAATTCACTGCAAAATTCAAATTACCGACAATCGTACGTATTCCGCCGGCCGGATACATTTCCAGCTCATTTTTCAGAGTTGTATCTCCAACAACCCCGAGTATAAGTTCCCTTTCCTGTTTAGAAAGTTTGTTTAAATATTTAGAGTCAGATTGAGGTTCCAGCTCTTTCTCATCAAAAATAAACTTCATCAGTCCTTCAACAACAGACTGGTGGATGACACCTTTAACATCTTTGTCTTCTATCAATAATACGAAGCCTGTCAATATCGGATACTTCTCAGGTTTATAATCCACTGTATAATACTGAGTCAAAGTGGTTGTTCTGTTTAAACGCTTGATCAGATTGACTTCTCTGTCTGTCATTTCTTCTGCAATGATTTCCAAAAAGTAATCATCCGTACTTCTGAAAGTTAAGACTTCAGCCAATTCTGCAAGATCATCAATTGTCTCCATTCCTTCAAGACCTATATTTGCACGGATTAAATCGTTATTCGACAAATATTTCTGGTAGAACTGTAAAGGTTCCATATCATCATCCTCATTTTAGTTATTAATTTTATTCCATTAAGTTATTATCTTATTTCAATATCCGTTTTAAACTCCACTATTAATTACCCTATTATACCTTTTATAAGCTGTTATTTAACCATTGATGTTCAACCTCATCAACACTTCATTATACTCTTCATCAAAACCCGTTCTTTTAAAACCGAGTGACTCCAACAAGTACTTCATCTGTACATTCCCTTCAACATAATCGGCAATCAGTACGTCATAGTTTTTATCGTTCCGTCCCATTTCAATGACCTTCTCCACAATTTGTCTGCCGTAGCCGTTTCCCTGATGATGTACATCCACCATCATCCGCCAGATCATGTATTCTCTTTCTTCTTCGTCCAGATCAAGGAGCAGGAAGCCGATGAGATCATCACCACTGTACACTGCGTATGGAAAGACATCTTCATTTTTGCGGTACAGCCAGCATTCTGCAATCGACCTGACATTCGGAGCGGCGTATTTCGACTTTTCCTGTGCATCACTCACTTTTAATTGAATGACTTCATAAAAATTGTCTTCTGTTATCTCTTTCAATTCAATCATAAAAATTCCCCTTTTAGAATAAAAAAAGCTGTCGCTATAAATGTTATAGCGACAGCTAAAGTTTGTCTATTTCTATTTTAAATTACTTACTCTCATCAAATGCTTTTACAGCTGCCTGTGCGACCTGCATATCCTGATCGACTGCACCGCCGCTGACACCTACTGCCCCGACAACTTTGCCGTCTTTCTCAAGCGGATAACCGCCGCCGAATACTACAATACGGCCGTCGTTCGTCGTATTCAATCCGTACAGTTCACCGTTCGGCACTGTTGCTTCTGCAAGGTCCGCTGTCGGCATCTTCAATGCAACAGAAGTCCACGCCTTATTCTGTGCAACATCAAGGCTTGCGATCCATGCATCATCCATACGGTGTGTCGCAATCAGGTTTCCACCTGCATCGACAATTGAGATTACCATTTGAACGTCAATATTTGCCGCTTCTTTCTCCGCGCTGTCAATCAATTTCTTTGCTAATTCCAGGTTCATTTCACTCACTATAATACCTCCTAAATATATTCGGAAATGCCAGTGTCATGTGAATATGCCCAGTCATGATGTTCTCTTCATCGTATCATACTGACTATTCGTGTAACAGAATTACGCCTGTCATCAACTCGGCTTTCGGTGCTGTTCACGGTAGCGCTGACGGTAGCCGTATGTGCTCTCTCTGATCAGGCTCTTATCCTGGACACCTGCTCCGATTGCACCGACTACTGTTGACAGCGATGTCGCAAACCATGCTACCTGAATGTAAAAGAGGAAATTGATATGGTCTGCCTCAATATTGCTGAGAACATAATCCGGCGGCAGCAGTACCAGTGCACCGGTCAGGAACATCAGGAACAGCACTGCAAAATAAAACATCACGGAGATGAAAAGTGTCAAAAGCGTTGCACCGTTATAAAGCTTCAGAACCTCACGATGCTTCCTGCCTTTCACCGGCTCCCATAAATTATGAGAGATAATTATCCAGATTGTCATCGCAATGACTGCAAGAAGTGATACGGCGACCAGCCTAAGTGTCGGAAACACGTTACTCAAGTTCCACATCGTTGAAAATATCATACTGAAGCTCCCTGTGGCGAAAGCCAGTGCTATGACACGACTCAGACTTCGCATCATATTGAACGGGTTATTTGCCCATGACATGCCACTGATCAGGCGAAGACGTCCACGCCAATTATCCTTCATATAATACACTGCATGCTCCGATTCGGTTTCCTCAAAATAGCTCTCAGTATAATGTACCTTGCTGGTTTTCAAATAACTGTTGAAGTCACCGGTCAGCTCCTCTTTGTCTTCCTCTGCCCTCACATTTTTGATGATGGAGACGATTGTATTGAGCGTACTCTTTTTAATTGGCGGCCATCCGAATGCCGGGAGAGAAATCAGACCAACATCGGTACCATTGTTTATATCGATTGCAATGATATTATCATCACGGTGGACCGGCAGGTCGGTAATAAATATCGTATAATCCCAGTCGTATTCACCGTAATACTCATCTGTCTTCTCATAAAGTTCTTTCATCAATTCTGCATAGCCTGTCAGGGGGTCGACAAATATACCGACTTCCCACTCAATATCCGGGTCCACCCGTTCATTTAACACTTCCGGCAGATTTTTTGTGATCTGTCTGGCGAGGAGATCCGGCGCGCCTGGAGCGGCAACGATACCTACATATTTTTTCACCATATCATTTACCCTCCTCTTCATCATCATGGCTCTGCTTCTCACCTGAATACTCTTCATCTTTTTCATCTTCAGGCGTGTCTTTATCATCATCTTTCTCTTCTTCAAGCTGTCTGTATCTGAACAACTGACGGTATGAGTAAGTTATATTGCGGATTTTCTCTTCCTCCTCGACTGTTGACCCAAAGGCGCCGGCCAAAACGCCGAGAGAAGAAGTAAACCATATCAAAGTCAAATAATCCGGCCATGTCACATTTGCTTCGACATTTGTCCATGTTTCAAACAGTCCCATGGGCACAAAGATCAGAATCGATATCGTGAGCAGCAGACTGACGACAAGATAATTCACAAGTGTCAGGCTAAGCAGAGTGAGAATTGTCGAGAAATTATATAGCCGCCTGTATGCCGGCTGGTTTTTTGTGGTACGCCTTTCCCACAGATCATGGGCATATATCAGCCAGCCCACCATGCCGAAAACCGCAATTACCATCAGCAGTATAAAACGCCACATGGAATAGTCGAGACTCAGTTCCCACGGGGTACGGAATATTGAAATATAAGTACCTGTAGCGAATGCCAGTGCAACAATTGTTTTAAAGTTGCCGAATTCTTTCCATGGCTCGTTAAGATAAGTCATGCCGCCCACAATTCTGAGCCAGCCGCCCAAAGTAGATTTGATGATGTGACGGTGCTTGCTCTCGCCTTCTTCCTGCGGCGTCACTTCGACAAGCTTGCTTATTAAGTTCGGCTGTATCTTTTCTGTTTCTTCAGGACTGTATTCTCCATATAAAACTTCTATATGGTGCAGTAAAAGCATTTCGAGCTTCTTTTTATTTCCGAAGATACCAAGTGCGGGCACTGAAATCAGGGAATTTTTTTCTCCATAGTCAAAATCCGAAAGAACGGCTTTTCTATCCGATATACTGGGCAGGTCACTGATTGCGATCGCCATGTCCCAATCGTTATTATCTTTAATCGTTTCCACCTTTTTGAAAATTTCATTAACGAACTCTGCTGAGCCTGTCAATATGTCAGTCCGGTACTCGATCTGCCAATCGATTTCGTCATCAATTGAATTGCCGGCCGTCTCCTTTAATCTTTCCAGAATATCTTCGAGCAATTTCTTTGGCAGACCCGGCGTTGTAATTATTCCGACGACCACTTCTTTCATTATTTCCCTCCTTGCTGTTCTTTCTGTATTTGGATTTTTCGTACGTAAGAGATAATATTATATGCTGAAATCATATATTAAATGGATTCAGACCTCAATATATCTGTCATATCAAATATAAAAATTCTTTAGCATCATTATATTGATACCCGCATGTAAAGGTTGATAACCGGACAGAAAGCACTTACAAGTGCTATTTTTCATTCGTGAAAAATGGTTTGAAAGCTGTATTTATATACTATATAATATATTCAAACTAACTGTGTATTCTGATTAATCTGGAGAGGAGAGTTTGCGATGGCTCAAAGATCAAAGTTCAAGGATCCCGGTCTGATTATGACGGTATTCATCATTATTTACTCTGCGTTTGTATGGGCATGGTGGCCGACTGATATTTTTATCGCTGGAATCTCATTGGTTGCCTGGTTGATGTTTTTTGGTCTGTTTATATGGTTTGCACTGACACTCATATACGTTATTTGGATTGAACGAATTGAAAAGAACTAAAGAGACTGATAAAGGAGGGAGTATGTACGATGCAGGTAACTGAAGGGATTATTTTATTAATCTATTTAATTTTCATGACAATCATAGGTATATATTTTTATCGAAGAGCAAGAAAAAGTGAAAGTGATTATTTTACTGCAGGTCAGAGCATTAACACATTTGTCGGCGCTTTTGCCATTTTTGCCGCAATAGCAAGCTCCAGTTCATTGATGGGCGCTGTCGGTTCCGGTGTAACGCTTGGACTTCCTTATTATTTCACTTATGCATTCGGGGTGCTCGCAGCCCTGCCACTCGCAATGTTTTTAATTTCTGGTCAGGTACGCCGGTCCGGTGCGAAAAGTATGCCGGATTTTTTCCACCAGAGATTTGGTACCCCGGTACAAATTCTGGCAGCAATTTTTGTAGTATTTGCAATGACATTTTACATGGTTCCACAATTAACAGCTGCTGGGTTAATAGGTTCGTATGTTTTAGGCATTGATTATGCTACAGCTACTATTGTACTTGGAGTCGGCTTTACTGTTTATGCAGCCCTCGGCGGTATGTGGGCGATTACTTATACCGACCTTTTTCAAGGCCTGATTATGTTAATAGGTACAGTCGTGCTTGCAGCCGTTATTTTTGCTGACTTCGGCTCTATCGGAAACATGCTTGACAGGGCGTTGTCAGTTGACCCGGAATTTGGGGATGTCACTCAACCCTGGATGTCTTATTTCGGTATTTTCATTGCATTCATCTGGTTCGCTATAATCTCACCTTCAGTAGTGATGCGTAACTTTGCTTCACGCGATGCCAGAACCTCCCGCCGTTCTTCAATGTGGGGCACACTCATATACATCATTTTATTTTTAGCCGGTTTCTTCATTACAGTAGCAGGGGTGACACTCGGCACGGTAGGCTCTCTTGAGAATACCGATATGATATTCGTCAATGTGGTTCAGGAATATCTGCCGCCTATTTTAGGAGGCGTCATATTAGCAGGTCTCCTTGCTGCTGTCATGTCGTCTGCCGATGCGATGCTGCTCGCAATTTCAGCAGGTGTTGCACATGACATATATAAACAGCACATTAATAAGGACGCAAGTGAACGCCGCGTCACACTTATCGGCTTAATTACCATGTTTGTTGCTGTGATTATTGGTATCATTATCGCCATTAACCCACCGGGAATCATTGCAGTAATGGTCGGCTGGGTCGGAGGTTTTTTATTATCCGCATTCGCATTTCCTTTCGTCCTTGGAATCTGGTGGAAACGTGCTAATAAAATCGGCGCCTTTACAGGGATGCTTGGCGGCGGTCTGCTTTTCGGCCTGCTTGCCTATCTGCAATTTTTACCGACCAATGCAGAGCCGATTATCGCAGCACCGGTCTCACTCATTTTAGTTATTGTTGTCAGCCTGTTGACCGTACCGCCTTCTGAATCTCAGCAAGCCAGAGTGGATCTATATCATTCTCACCTGGATAAATAATTGAAGAAAAGGGATAAACAATGACAGAGAGCATTAAAGCTATAGGAGAACATAATATTTCCGATGAAAAACTGTATAAAGCAGTTTATAAAGCCATGGGGTTCAGACGAAGATTCAGCAACAACATCAATCGTTCCTATATAAAAGAAAACCTTATAGAAAAAACACTGATATACCATCCTGTTTGGCTGGTAAAAAGTTTGATCATTGCAGCAAGGCCGCCACTTAAACCAAAGAAAATACCCAGAATGATTTTTGTCGACGCCGTCTCCGGTTACAGAGGCATCTTTTCACATGTGCCGCCGCTGAGAGAAGTAAATGCAAGCAGCAATCAAGTCGTGAAACCTTTTCTTAAGGATGAGGATGTCACACCCTATGTGAAAGATGTCCAGGAGAAACAGATTAACCGCCAGTACGTACTAAAGAAACCCACACATGAAGTAATAGAGACCTCACTGGTTCACCTACCCATCTATAAGATGGTAATCCGGAACAATGACGGAGAAGAAACTCTTTATATAAACGCTAATACCGGTGAATCTGAACAATTCATGAGTGAAAGATGGGCTGAACAAAAAGACATATTAAAATAATATCATTAATATTTAAGTTGAATATATGAATTGAGAGTTCCTGGAATACGGGTGGTTTTCCGGGAGCTCCTTTTAATGATATGACCAACTTGTCAAAAAATCTTTATGAGCCATGATTATTTCATGTACTATGGACAGTAAGAGATAATAAGGAGGAGTACCATGACAATCGATTATAGTTTGAGAGTAGAAAAACTGACATCATCTTATGAAGGCAAGCCGTTGGATTTGCTTGTAATCACCGATCCCATCAATATATTTTACTTCACAGGCTTTTACGCCGATCCTCATGAAAGGTATATGTCACTGGTTTTGGATATCGAAAAGAAAGAGAGTTATTTATTCGTTCCGGCACTGGATAAGGATGCTGCAAAAACAGCACAGGTCAACCATATCCTTCCTATTTCCGACGAGGAAATCCCTTTTGAAATTCTGTCATTGAATTTACCGAAAGACATTAAAAGTGTGGGTATTGAAATGAACGTGATGACTGTGGCACATCAAAATGGGCTGAAGACCATATTCCGTGATCCAGACTTCCTGGATATTCAGACAGGTATCGATGCACTCAGAATATATAAGTCCAGGGCAGAAGTCGACGGTTTGAAAAAAGCAGTCAATATCATTGAAAAGGTACTTGAAGACGGCCTGAAAACAATCAAAAAAGGGATGACTGAAGCAGAACTTGTTGCGGAATTTGAGTATTTAATGAAGATACACGGTGCAGCCGGTCCCTCATTTTCAACAATGGTGCTTGCCGGTGAAAAAGCGGCACTGCCTCACGGGAAGCCCGGTGACAGAGAGTTAAAGAATGGAGACTTTCTACTGATTGATTTCGGTGTCATCACTTATGACAAGTACTGTTCCGACATCACCCGTACATTTATCATCGGGGAAGCAGATGATAAGCAGAAAGAAATTTATGATATTGTTAAACGCTCCACTCAGGCGGGTGTCGATGCAGTCAAAGCAGGCGTCCCGTTAAAAGAATTCGATATCGCTGCCAGAAGTGTCATACAGGAAAGCGGCTACGGTGAATATTTCAACAACAGAGTCGGCCATGGGCTTGGTATCGAGGTTCACGAAGCGCCATCAATCCATCACCTGAACGATGATGTTGCACAAAAAGGCATGGTCTTCACTATCGAGCCCGGTATTTACATTCCGGGTTACGGCGGTGTCAGAATCGAAGAAGAAGTTTATATTAATGAAGACGGAGATGCTGAAGTACTGACAAGCTTCCCGAGGGATTTAAGGGAAATCTCTTTATAAAAATTCAACCCCGGGGCTGAGAATTTCAGTCCCGGGGTTGCTTATTATTATTTAGTGACCTCACTCAAAAAGTGGAAGCTGGCAGGATGCTGCGCGTACCCTTCAATCTCATCACTCATTCCTGTGAGCAGATAAGGATGATAAATCGGTATAATCGGCGCTTCTTCCAAAATGATTTCCTGCGCTTCTTCATACAACTCAAGTCGCTGTTCTTCATCTATCTCTGTTCTTGCATCTTCCAGCAGCGTATCCACCTCTTCATTCACATAACGTGATCTGTTTCCTGAATCTCCCACACTCGAAGAATGGAACAATGGATATAGGCCATAATCTGCATCCATCGTCACTGTCCCCCAGCCGCCGATGAACATATCATGATTTCCGGAACCGACATAGTCAGTATAGGCACCTGGGTCAATTTGATAAATTTCAAGTTCTATATTCAGTTCCTGTAACTGCTCCTGAATATATGTCGCAATATCTGCAGCTGTTCTGTCCTGAACTGTGATTTCAGCTGAGAAACCGTCCTCATAACCATTCTCTTCCAAAAGTGTTTTGGATTCTTCCACATCATATTCGATGCCCTCTATATCTTCGCTGTGTCCAAACACTGCCGGACTCAATAAAGTATCTGCTGCCACCGCTTTTCCTTCCAGCATGATATCGATGATATCTTCTTTATCAATCGCCTGTGCGATCGCCTGACGGACTACCGGGTCATCAAAAGGTTCCTGTTCCGTATTAAAGCCGACATATTCCATACGGACACTCTCAGTTTCATTGACTGTCGTACCTTCACCTGTATTTATCTGTTCAAAATCATTAGGGTCCAATGGAAATATCAGATCAGCGTGTCCCGTCTGCAACTCGGCAATACGAGTCGAGTCTTCAGGTACGGCATTAAATGTGAATGTATCTGATTGTGCCGCTTCACCCCAGTAATCTTCATTTTTAACTAACGTGACATAGTCACCTTCTGAAATTTCGTCAAACTGGTATGGTCCTGTGCCGACCGGGTTTTGATGCACTGCCGTAAGCGGCTCATCCTGTGCATAATCCTCCTCGATGACAGCCGGGCTGATCATTCCACCTGCGGGATGCGCCAGATGTGATGGCAGCGCTGCAAACGGACTTTCAGTTTTTATATGTACAGTATATTCATCAATCACTTCAACTTCTTCTATCAATTCAAATAAAAATGCAACCGGTGAACCGACGTCTTCATCCGTCACTCTATCCAGATTAGCTTTTACAGCCTCTGCATTCAATGCTTCACCATCATGAAATTGAACATTTTCTCTTATGTTGAATTCCCAAATCGTATCTTCAATCTGTTCATAACTCTCTGTGAGTCCCGGTTCCAATTCCAGATCAGGTGTAAATTCCACCAGTCTTTCATAAATGTTTACATTCACATGGTTGGACGGCTGGTCATTCGCAGCGTGGGGATCTAATGAATTCGGTGTTGCCAGCTGACTCATATTAATTTCTCCGCCGCTCTCCTCCTGACCAACTGTTTCTGTTGTCTCTTCCTCGGTCTTCTCTTCCACTCCGGTGTCGTCGGTACAAGCACCGAGAACGAAAACCAAAGATAAAATCAATGCTAAATATCTCTTCATTTGACAGCCTCCTGATCGTTGATTAAATCAATTATACCTAGTAATCGACTAGGATTAAAGAGGCTTTCGTCTACTTATTCATTTTTTCACGTGCCATCAGCACATTATAATGGTGTTTTTCATGAATCATCAGTAATTTCACGGTCTGTACAACGTTTGGGTAATCGGGCACCGGGTCCGGATATCTGATGGTATACGCTTCATCATCACTTAAATCCTTCACCAGATTTTCCAATTTTCCGGTCTCTTCTTCCAGCATCAACCTGAGTTCACCTTTGGAATATTCCTTCTCCATATCCGGCTCCAAAAATTTCGGCGCTTTCATCGTCGGTCCGGCATATATATTCTCCATCCCGCCATTATATTCTCCGGCTTTAAATCTGCTGACTTTCATAAACAACCTGCTCACGGGCAAATAAACTTCTGATAGCTGTCTTGTCAGCTTCACCAATAAGTAGCAGTGATAAACGACTTCGCCGATACTCCATTTATCATCCTGTACCCTTCTGTATATGGCACCGTTGAATTCATCCGTTTTAAAATACTCATTCCTTAACGCTTCAAGCTCATCAAATGCCTGTCTGATTTCTTCATTCATACCATCACCCTCTATCCAAAAGCTTTAGTATATCTGAGTACCCCGCTTACATTTTCAAGCGCATCCAATTCAAGCGCCTTTACCAAAAAAGCTTCATCCGGCACTTCAAACGGTGCTGTGATACCGAATGCACTGGCCGGCTGGTACCCGAATTTCCCGTAATATTCCGGGGATCCCAAAATGCTGATATAGTAGTACCCAAGATTTTTTGCCCTCACTTCAGCTTCTCTGATCAGAGTGGTGCCAATCCCTTTATTTTGCAGACCCGGTCTGACAGCAATCGGGGCGAGTGCAAGTCCTGTGTTATTTTCTGTTTCACCGACTGCCACTTCACTGAGCAGAGTGTGACCGATTACCTGGTATTCTTCCACAGCAACCAGCTCAAGCTCCGGATTATAAGTCTTCTCTGCCCTTATTTTCTTGACCAGCTCCGCTTCACCCTGATAGCCGTGCTCAGTTTCCGTAAAGCTGTCCCTGAGTAATAATTCCACTTCATTGAATTCAGTTACATTAATCCCTCTGACTTCCATCTCTTTCTCCTTTGCACAGACATTTTCTATTTTCAATTCAGCATTCAAATACCCTTACTCAAGCAGTTTAATCGTCGCTGTGAATTTCAAATGTTACAATTATTACTATTAGTAACCTTGTATTTAACGGAAGGGGTAAATCTATGAATAAGAAACAAGATGAAGCTGTTTCAGGAAATAACAATGAATCCAATGATACTCAGAGTGAAGTGATAGAGCTGAAATCTTTCAGTCTGGACAGCTCGGAAGGCATGATGTGTGATGCCGACACGGGTATTTGCGGACCAGTCGATGAAAAGAAAGAGGATAAAAAATGAAAATAACAATTTGGTCAGATTTTGTATGCCCATTCTGTTTTATCGGGCAGGCCCATTTAGATACAGCACTTGAAGGTTTTGAGCATAAAGATGACGTTGAAATTGAATATAAAAGCTACCTGCTGATGCCGGATGCGGAATATCAGCCAGGTGTCAGCTATTATGAATTTTTCGCAGACAAATTCGGCGTACCGGTTGAAAAAGCGAAAGAACAGCTTAAGCAGCAGGCAGAGACGGCTGAGGATTCCGGCGTCACGATGAATCATGATATCGCTAAAATCGCAAATACTTTCAGCGGCCACCGCGCATTCCAATATGCTAAGGAAAACGGCAAAGGCACCGAATTCTTCAAACGTTTCTACGCCGCACACTTTACAGACGGCGAAGTGTTGAGTGACACAGATACGATTGTACGCATCTCTGAAGAAATCGGATTGAACGGCGAAGAAGTCCGCGGCGTCGTTGAAAATGGACTGAACACTGACAAAGTCCAGCAGGACATCAGTCAGGCACAGCAGCTCGGTGTGCAGGGCGTGCCGTTCTTCCTCGTCAATGATAAATACTCCATCTCAGGTGCACAGCCGGTTGAGCTTTTCCAGCAGGCACTGAACCAGATCTGGGAAGAAGAACAAAATGCATAAAAATCTCTTTTAAAATAAAAATGTCATGCCGCTTATTTCAGCGGCATGACATTTTTTATGGCCCTTCCATCCATCGGCAAATAATTCTCAAATTGTTTTCCTCTGCCTCTGCACCGATAGTCCCGCCCATCTTCTCCATTAAACTTTTAGTGATTGGCAGTCCAAGGCCGGTCCCTTCGCCTTTTCTCGTCTGATTGGCTTTATAAAAAGGATCGAACATATGAATCACGTCTACTTCATTCAATTCACGTGCAGGATTTTCAATTGTGAACTCGATACCTGCCGTCTCTTCTGCAAGACGGATATTTATATTCCCGGCAGAGTGTCTGATTGTATTGATGATAAGATTCTCAACGACACGTCTGAGAATTGATGGATCGGCATCAAGGTAAACAGGATTTTCCGGCATATCGATGTCAGGCGCCATCCCTTTTTGTTCAAATTCATTATAGAAACTGAACAGCACTTCCAGAATAGTTTCTTTGATGTCCACCTGCTCTTTGACGACCGGATAGTCATTCTGATCGATAAGCGACAGTTCATAAAAATCTTCGAGCAATATATTCAGACGCATTGAGCTGTTCTTTATTATTTGCAGATACTCTTCTTTTTGTTCAGCACTCAGGTTCTTCGATTCCAATAATTGAATATAACCGTTGATCGACGTGAGAGGTGTCCGCAGATCATGAGAAATATAGGAAATGGACCGTTTCATCATATTTTCAGATTGCCGCTTCAGTGCAACGCTGTCTTTTCTCATGTCTATATGAATATTAATTTCTTCGGTCAGCCTTTCCAGCTCTCCATCATATAAATGAAGCTTCACTTTCCTGTCCGTTTCATTCCTGTTGATTGATGACAGGATTTTTGTCGTTCTGCTGATCTCTTTTTTTAAGAAAAAAAGACGGTACGAAACGATGACTAATATAATGCCCAGCAGTATGAAAATATAAACCATTTTCGTTCCCGCCCTTCCTTACTTTATTTCTTTTCTGCTGAAAATCATGACACCAATCACACTTAAAACTATAATTGAACCCAATGGATAAACGATGAAGCTCACGATTTCACCGCTGCCGAACTGATTCAGCTGATCGATAAACGGCAATTCATCATATTTCACAAAAATAGAGTTTTGGATAAAAGGATTCAGCCACGGAATGACCCCGCCGATCACTCCAAGTATCTGATCTGCCAGTGCGAAAAATAGCAGCAGGACACCAATGACTTTCCCGCTTTCATTCAGCAGAGTCGCAGCAATCATGGCAAAGGCTGAAAAAGCTGCGGTATATAAGCCGTTCAGCGCTAAAGTCTTCAGGAAAAATTCTATATACGGAAACATTGAAAACCCATGAATGATACAGCTGGAGAATATCATGACAACCGGTAAGATTGTCATGATTACAATCGATCCAAAGCCATATACTATCAATTTTGATAAATATATATTCATTCTGCTATTTCCTGAAGCTGCAAATATTTTCATCGTCCCGGTCTGATACTCATTGGCTATAAAGAACCCTGCAAGTATCAACGGCAGATAAATGACAATTTGATAGTTCCCCAGTAAAATAAACGTCCGGTAAAATTCGTTGCCTTCAAAACTGCTGACATCGCCAAAGAATAAAGGTGCCACCACTGAAATAACGAGCAGCATAATGACAATAAATCTGACTGAACGGTCTTTATTTAATTTACTGAATTCACTTCTGATCAGATTATTCATTGACGGCACTTCCGATCAGCTGGCTGAAGTATGACTCCAGGTTTTCACCCATTGGCATGAACGCCTCGATCAACAGGCCGTTTTCTGTCAAAGCTTTCGAAACTTTCTTCGGTTCGTCTACATAATCCATCAGTCGGATGCTGTAATCTTCCTTCACTTCAAAATTATTGGTCCCAAGCACATCCTGCAGTACAGTCGAGGCTTTTGATGCATCGTCCACTTTGATGTGAATATGCTTCTGAGATTTTTCATCGAGTTCTTTTGCGGTCAGCTGTTCCACCAATTTTCCCTGATGGATAATGCCGTATTCTGTTGCCAACAGATGGAGTTCACTTAAAATATGGCTCGAAATCAGTATCGTGATATCGTAATCCTCATTCAGTTTCTTTAATAGTTTTCTGACTGCAACGACGCCCATCGGGTCCAGACCGTTTATCGGTTCGTCCAGTATTAAAAACTCAGGATTCCCAAGCAGGGCAATCGCAATTCCCAGTCTCTGCTTCATACCTAAAGAAAAGTTTTTGACTTTCTTTTTGTCAACATCAAGCAGGTCAACCAGTTCCAGAGTCTTTTCAATCGATTGTTTCCCAGGCACCCCTTTTAACAGCCGGTGGACTTCAAGATTTTCTCTTGCCGTCATATTCATATATAAAGCCGGGGCTTCAATCATGACACCAATTCTGGATTTTGCATCGATAAATTCCTTTTTATCCGAGCTGCCGAACAGTCTGAATTCTCCTTCAGTCGGGAAAGCAAGTCCGGTAATCAGACGGATCAGTGTTGATTTACCTGCACCATTCTGGCCGATAAAACCATATATACTGCCTTTCTTTATAGACATATCAATATTATCCAGCACGCGTTTATCTTTATACTGTTTAGACAAGGCACGTGTTTCCAAAATATATTCAGCCATTCTTCATCACTCCTTTATGATATGCATTCATCATACGAAGCAAATCATAAATAAGTCTTAATCCAATTCTTAAAAAAGTCTTAAGTTTTCATTTTATAACCCATGCCCCACACTGTTTCTATATATTCATCACCGGCACCCATCCGGTTGAGTTTGTAACGCAGCTTGCTCAAATGGACATTGATTGTATTATCATCCCCGTAGTATTGGTCCTCCCACACACTTTCAAATAAGTTCGCTTTGCTGAACACTTTTTTCGGAGAAGCCATCAACGTATGAAGCATCTTAAACTCGGTGGAAGTCAGTTTCACTTCCCTGCCATCCACAAGCAGCCTGAACGCATCAACATCCAATTCTAAATCTTTAAATGTGATCATTTCAGCCACGGAAGGCTGTACCGATGACTGGTGCCTCAGCAAACAATTATCAATTCGTGCAGATACCTCATCAATATCAAATGGTTTGGTAATATAATCATCCGCTCCCGCCCTGAGCATTTTCACTTTGGATTCTGTTTCCAGCTTAGCTGAAATGATGATGACCGGCATCTGATATTTTTCACGTATCTCCGTCATCAACTCTTCTCCCGTCAGTCCCGGCAGCATCAGATCAAGAAGCACCAGGTCCCATTCACTCTGATCCAGATGAAGCATCGCTTCTGTTCCGGAGTATGCAGGCTGCCAGATGTAACCGCTCGATTCCAATATATTACTGAGCAGCTGGTTGATGTCTTCATCATCTTCAACAACCAATACACGCGGTTGATCCGTCATTTTTACCTGCCCCTTTCTTTTTCCTCAAGTATATAGAAAAACAGGATATCTTTCTTTGTTTAAACGGTATTATATTTCACTGAAATTTTCCAGGCACTTGTTGAGAGGAGGGAAAAATTAAATCACACTAGGCGTCTGCAGACAATGAATCCGTCAGAAACACTCCCAGAGAGTAAAACACTTTGACACCCCCTCCCACTGCAAGGTCTTTTTCTGAAGCTCGAAAACCAAAAAGAAAAAATTAGTGCACTGATCATAAGCAATACGGATCACCTTCATGCACATTTGTTCAAAGACTTCCTCTGTTATGAATTCACCAACCAGCTGACGCTTACAGTCAATGAGGAATTGAACATCAATTTTGATAGTATCGAGAACTCTCCATACGATATTATAATCACTTCCTTTCCAATTCCTGATGTCGGCAAAACCGACAAAGTATGTATAGAAAACCTGCCCCTGCAAAAGATATTGAAGCAACCGACAATATCATCAAGGAAATCAGAAAAAAATGAGGCTGAATTTTTCAGCCTCATTTCATATTTATCTTTGTTCGAAGTTTTCCACTCCTGCAACTCTTTGTGATTCAAAGAAATCCTGGAAATAATACTCAAGTGAATAACGATCCAGATGGTCCTTATAAAAAATCTTTCCATATTCTGATGAAGTTTTGGACGCCAATGCCTCAACTACAAATTGATCCATTGATCCGATTGCCTGGACGACATCTATCTCCAGACCGTAATTAAAGTGTGCGAGAGAAACAAAATCCGTCTGACCCTCATTCAGCAGTTCAAGTGCGTGTAATACATCATCAATCGTAGGATAGTCATTATGACCCTGAGAGATGGTCAGCCTTGTGTAAGGCTGTTCTTCTTTATCTTCAACCGGCTGATCCGATTGGAAAAATTGTCTCAAATTAAATAGTCCCATGTTATCTCCTTCTTTATGATATTTCCCAGGTAATTATTACAGTACTACGCTCGCCACTAAGCGATCAAGCTCCCGAATATCTACACCTTTTGATAAGTTGAGTTTGAAATGCCCGGCTCTTGTCCATAATTCGAGTTCAGCATTAACATCAAACAAACCTTTCGCATTTTCGCTGGACCACATATTAATCATGTTATATGGCAGTGAATACACCTCTACTTTCTTACCTGAAAAACCTTGAGAATCCCTAAAGACAATTCTTTTATTTGTAAATGTAACGCTGTCTCTGAAGGTTTTATATGCCTTGATGAATGTCTCACCTTCAAGCATGATCTCCTCTACTTCTTTAGGCAAATCACATTCACTGACTAATGTATATTCCGGGATATTTGCATTCGCCATGGGTACATTCTCCTCTTTAAGTTTATTTAAAGTTATGCCTTATCATTCCACTTGATAATCTCCACATTATCAATTTGCACTTTCCCTTTACTTAACACATGTGGCACATAATGAAACATTCCTACCCGTTCATCTTTTTCACTCTCATCGACAAAGTATTTTAAGGTGTCTGTAGGCAGTTTCTCAAGTTCTTTGTATTCTTCGATATTCAAATAGTCCATATTTTCCGGTGCAATGGGTGCTTCCGGACCACTGTAATGTTCCTTTTTATAGTGATACAGTACATTTTCATTATCTTTCAGGTGTTCAATAGGTATTTTATAAAAGGTCAAGTTTTCTTTCAGGTTTAAATTCAGCTTCTTAAGCTCTTTATATATATGGTGCGGGTGCAAAGTGGAAAAATGAACAACATCATTCCACAGACAGTCGAGCATCGGCACCTCCCTTTCCATCAGGAAAGCTCTTTCCGGGTGGTCGTCGTACTTGCTGTTGTATCTCGCATACATATTCTCATCGATATTTTTCATTCTGTTCAAAGGAATAAGGTAGTTTCCCGTCATATTTTTAGGTACCATGTGATAAACGAAGTTCATAACTTTTCCCCCATTTGCATTAATTTTCCCTGAAATCTTTTAACATATGGAAAGCTGTGAAATCTCTTTTTTGGATGGCATCCATCATTTTAAAGCCTACTTTTTCATAGTAACTCACGTTTTCGGCATTGCCTGTATACAAATATATTGGACGATTGACTGCTTCAGAATAGTCGTCAAGTGCATTCAATACCGTTTTTCCGATGCCCTTGCCCTGATAATCCGGGCTCACCGCAAGCATTTCCAGTGTGATCGCATCTTTAGGTATACTTTTAGGCTGCTGCATCGCTTTATATAATCTGAGAAGCTTTTTATACTTGACCCGCTTTGCTACGGGGACGACTTTCCTGAGCCTTTTCAATGTTTGTTTGAAGTGTGAAAAGCCATGTCTGTCACCACTGATCTTCACAGTGGCCACCCCTGCGACATTGCCTTCATGTAACACAATGTCTATTTTTTCATTATGCTTTTTAAATACTTCCAGTTCTATTTTCAATACTTCGGCAAACAACGCTTCCGTTTTCGGATCGCTGAAATCAAAAGTATTTACAGCAAACTCTTCAGTTTGAAAACTTTTCGCAATGACGCGTGCTGCCTCATCAAGATGTTTATTTTCCAGAGGGACGATTTGTACTGAACTCATAACAGACTCCTTAAAGGTTATCTTGGTTTATTTACTTTTATTATACAGCAAATACCATGAAAATTTTACCTCTAACAGGAAATAAAAAGAACCCCGAGAGATATATTATCTCCCAGGGCTCCAATGTTTCCGTTAAATTAATTGTTTCTTCTTCTTGCAAAGAATAGTAATGCTGCACCGATAGCGAGCAATACTGTTGCAATGATTGCAATTGTACTGCCGAGTGCTACACCAGTAAGCGGTAATGAAGTGTCTGAGCCTTCGTCTTCTCCAGAACCAGGTGTACCTTCTCCCTCTTCGGTTTCAGGTGTCCCCTCATCTGTTGAACCAGTTGGTGTTTCATCTTCTTCAGTACTTGGTGTGCCTTCATCTGATGAATCGGTTGGCTTGTCATCCTTTTCGTCAGTACCAGGTGTTTCTTTATCTGGTGAGTCAGTTGGTGGATCTTCACCATCCTCAGTTTCAGGCGTGCCTGGATCTTCTGTTCCAGGTGTCTCTGGATCTTCAGGTGTATAATCGTTGATCACAATAATATTACCGTGATCTTTGTCTTTGACAATCGATTTATAACCTTCTGGTATATCCAGCTCTTCAACTGAATATGTGATCGGTTCACCATTGTCGTTTACAGCCAATCCATTCCACGTATGCGTCCAATTATTATCATCAGATAGTGTTACAGAATCACCGTGAATTTCTCCATCAGCAAGAAGTTGAACTTCGATGCTGTCCGGACGGCTATCATACTTGTCTTTCTTATCCTTCCAGCCTTTTGTCACTGTTGCACTTGTTTCTTCAGGTGTATGGCTGTTTGTGATAACAAAACCGTCGTCGTCCGATTCAATGGACGCTGAGTAATTCGCTACGGAATTCTCTGTCACTGAATAATTGATTTCTTCACCTTCTGCGAACTTTGGCAGATCAGCGAATGTGTAGTTCCAGTCATTATCTTCACTTAAAATAGCTTGTTCAATAACTTTGCCTTCATCATTCAATAGATTCGCAGTGATATTATCCGGGCGTACTTCATCCTGATTGTCGGAGTCATCCCATACTTTCATAACAGGGATATCTACTGTTTCCGGTGTATAACTGTTGGTGATGATGATATTGCCATGATTCTCATCATTGATACTTGATGTATAGCCTTCAGGGACATTCAGCTCTTCAACCGAATAGTCAATTGCTTCCCCATCAGTATTCACATCAAGCCCAGTCCAAGTATTTGTCCAATTATTTTCTTCTGATAAAGTGAATGATTCACCTGTCTCTTCACCATCAGCAGTCAATTGCACTTCAATACTTTCCGGACGATTACCATCCTGATCGTTAAAGTCATCCCACCCTTTTGTAACAGTCACACTCGTCTCTTCCGGTGTATAACTATTGATTATAATAGGGTCTCCATTTTCATTTTGTTCAATACTTGTCGAATAATCTGAGACGAAGTCTTCAGTCACAGTATAATTGATTTCAGAACCGTTCTCATATTTTGGAATTTCTGAGAAAGTATACTGCCACTGGTCGCCTTCCTGATCAGACACAACAGCCGTTCTGACGATTTCTCCTCTGTCATTCAAGAGATTCAATTCAATCTGAGACGGGCGTTCGCCATCCTGATTGCCAAGATCATCCCATACTTTTACAACCGGAATCTCTATCATTTCAGGTGTGTAGCTATTCGTTACAATGATATTGCCATGATTGCTGTCATTGATATTTGACGTATAACCTTCAGGAACATTTAACTCCTCAACTGAGTAATGAATTGCTTCTCCATCAGCATTTAAGTCAAGTCCATTCCAAGTATTCATCCAGTCATTCTCTTCCGATAAAGTGACTGGTTCCTCAATCGCCTCACCGTCTCCTGTCAACTGGACTTCAATTGTTTCAGGACGTTTACCATCCTGGTTACTGCCGTCATTCCAGCCTTTTGTCACTGTTACACTTGTTTCTTCCGGTGTGTAATTGTTTGTAATGTCAAATTCTTCACCGGTTTGTTCATAAGAATAATCAGCTACAGTATCTTCTGTTACTGTATAAGTGATCACTTCTCCAGCCTCATATACAGGCAAATCAGTGAATGAATAATTCCATTCGTCTTCCTCTGTCACTTCAACTGAATCCGCCTGGTTACCGTTAGCGAGTAAGTTGACTGTAATTGAAGCCGGACGATTACCATCCTGATTCTCTTCATCATTCCAAGTTTTCGTTCCAGTCACTTCAGTTGTTTCCGGAGTATAACTGTTTGTTATATCAAAACCATTTATCTCCGTTTCGTACTCTTCAACTGAAACTTCTTCAATTGTATATTCTATTTCATTACCCTCTTCAAATACTGGCAAGTCTGTGAAAGTATACGTCCAGTCTTCAGCTTCAGTCACTGTACGTGAATCGACTTCCTCACCATCTGCCAAGAGATTTACTGTGATGGATTCCGGACGTTTGCCATCCTGGTTATCTGCGTCATTCCATGTTTTCGTGCCAGAAATTTCAGTAACCTGTGTTGAATAGCTATTCGAGATTATAATATTTCCACGATCTTCATTATTATAAGCCGCTTCATATTCTTCAGGAACATTCAATTCTTCCACTGAGTATTCAATCGCTTCGCCTTCCTCATTTAAAGCAAGACCCTGCCATGTGTAAGTCCAGTCATCTTCTGAAGTAAGCTCTACTGCTTCTCCTTCGGGTTCACCGTTGGCATACAGCTGAACTTCGATGCTCTCCGGACGATTGCCGTCCTGGTTATTCCCGTCATCCCAACCTTTTGTGACCGTTACACTTGTTTCTTCAGGAGTGTAGCTGTTCGTAATGACTTGCACCCCATCTTCATTTTCTTCTATAGATGTTGAATAATCATTTACAGCATTTTCAGTAACTGTGTAATTGATCGTTTCACCATTTGCGTATTCAGGCAAGTCAGTGAAAGTATGCTGCCAGTCATTATCTTCATTCAATAGAACACGCGCTGCGAGTTCACCTTTATGATCATTCAGATTCACAATCACTTCGCCTGGGCGAACACGATCTTGATCATCTGAATCATCCCATATTTTTTCTACAGGTATTTCAGTTTCAGCAGGTGTGTAACTGTTTGTAAGAATAATATTGCCGTGGTCAGTATCGTTGACACCAACACTGTATCCTTCCGGTACATTTACCTCTTCAACTGAATAATCAATTGCTTCACCATCAGCATTAACATCCAACCCTTGCCAAGTGTATGTCCAGTTTTCTTCAGCAGTAATTTCCACTACATCTCCAACCGGTTCACCTTCTTGAAGCAATTGAACTTCAATGCTTTCCGGACGTGCACCATCCTGATCACTTGCGTCATCCCAGCCTTTAGTTACTGTTACGCTCGTTTCTTCAGGGGTATAACTGTTTGTGATAACAAATTCTTCTTCTTCATTTTGACTAATAGATGTTGAATATTCCGATACAGAGTTCTCTGTCACTCTGTAACTTATTTCTTCACCATCATCGAACTGCGGCAGCTCAGTGAAAGTGTACTGCCAGTCATTTTCTTCATCTAAGATTGCTGTAGTAACAATACCGCCGTCATCGGCTATCAAGTTCACTGTTATATTGTTCGGACGAATATCGTCTTGATTTTCTTCATCGTCCCAAACTTTTGAAACAGGCACTTCAATTTCTGCTGGTGTATAGCTGTTAGTGATAATCATATTACCATGGTCATTATCATTAATAGATACTTCGTATTCTTCCGGAGTATTCAATTCTTCAACTGAATAATTGATTTCTTCTCCATCAGCATGAGTATCCAACTCCAGCCATGTGTATGTCCAATCATTAGTTGTTGAAAGCGTCATCGGTTCACCTTCTGGCTCACCATTAGCTGTTAACTGAACTTCGATGCTTGCAGGACGGTTACCATCCTGGTTATTTTCATCATCCCAGTCTTTTGTAACTGTCGCACTCGTCTGGCCTGGGGTATGTGTATTAGTTACAGTAAATCCTTCTCCAGTCTCCTGGATGGAAGTTGAATAATCTTCAACTGCATTTTCTGTAACTGTATAATTGATCGGTTCACCGTCATCATTTACAGGAAGTTCCGTAAATGTATGGCCCCAGTCACCATTCTCATCAGCATCAAGTACAGCTGGTTTTAAAATTTCTCCATCAGCAAGCAAGTTAACTCTGATGTTATCAGGACGAACACCATCTTGGTCATTTTCATCGTCCCATACTTTATTTACTGGAATTTCAGTCATTTCTGGTTCATAAGTGTTTGTAATCATGAGATTTCCATGATCTTCATTATTTATGTTTACTTCATAGCCTTCTGGTGCTTCAATTTCTTCAACTGTGTATTCAATTGATGAACCAGAGGCATTCAGATCTAGACCTTCCCATGTATAAGTCCAGTTATCAGATGCTGTTAATGTTACCGGTTCACCTTCAGGCTCTCTGTCTGCTAACAGCTGTACTGTAACTGTTTCCGGACGGTTACCATCTTGGTTGTCACCATCATTCCAGAATTTTGTAACAGTAGCTGTTGTTTCTTCAGGAGTATAGGTGTTTGTTACAACACTGTTAAGACCTGTATCTGTTTCTGTCGTATCTATTTCAGTTGAATAATCTGCGACAACATTCTCAGTCACACTGTATTGAATCTCTTCACCGTTGGCAAATTTCGGTAAATCATCGAAAGTATGTTGCCAATTATTGTCTTCATTTAATACGGCTGATGTTTCAATTTCACTGCCGTTTAAGAGATTAACTGTCACATTGTTTGGTCTGACACCATCCTGGTTATCAGCATCATCCCAACTCTTGGATACAGTTACTTCAGTTACTTCAGGAACATGAGTGTTTGTAATAGTAATATTGTTATCGTCATCACTATTCGTTTCTGATTCATAACCATCAGGAACATTAACTTCCTCAACTGTATAGTTAATTAACTCCCCATTAGATTTGTATTCATCTAAATCAGTCCAAGTATTCGTCCATTCATTATTCTCTGACAATGTCACAATGCTTTCTGAAGCTTCACCATCGGCAAGCAGTTGAACTTCTATGGAACCTGGACGTAATCCATCCTGATTCTCTTCATCGAGCCATTCTTTTGTTACTGAAACATCTGTTTTCTCTTTAGTATTTGTAAACTCTGTCTCATATGTTCCTTCCCCAGTTCCATATGGTTCAGTTATTTCAATGACTTGTTCTGTTTCATCAATAACATATCCAGTAGGTGCTTCAACTTCTACTAAGTAATATGTCCTGAGTGGCAAGTTCCCAATTAAAATTTCACCATTGTCATCAGTTTGAAGTTGTTCTCCAAATTGTACTCGCTCACCATTCAAATCATAATACAATTCGAATATTGCCGGGTTGTCTGCAATTGCATCTCCTGATGCAGAGTCAGACTTAACAATCTGCAGTGCTCCACGATTTGGATTAAAATCACCAGATGCCCAGCTGAATTGTTCCGCTGTCAATTCTTCAGTTGTTACAGTTCTATTTTCAATGTTGTCACCGCTTAAAGTCACCTCATTGTTTACTGTCGCTCCATCTTCTGCTGTTACCACTGTTGTGTAGTTTAAAACTAATATTTGATTTAATGATTCATTAAGTTCAATGTTCAGTCTTGTTCTATCGTCTTCAGTTTTTGTATTAGATAGAACATAATCTTCACCCTCACTTAATGCATTACCATCCAGTGTTGTTATTTCAAGCGTACCTTGTACATACTCTAATCCAGCGCTTAAGATATCTGTTATTTCTGCATTATCTATAATAGACAAGCTATCATTCACTTGAACTTCCCAATTAACTTCATCACCAATATAAACATCTGAACCTTCTTGCCCAACTGATGACTTATCTAAGAAATTATCATAGTTTTCATAGCTCACAGTACCGCTGTATGGAGAGTCATTACCGTCTACTGAAACTGTTGCTTCATTAGTATAATTTTCCTCGGAAGTATTTGGTACTGTTGTTAAAAATTCTACAGCATATCTTTCTGATACTTCCTGGTTAAATGTCAGTGTAAATGTATCACCATCTACATTGACACTATAAGCACCAGGATCTAACACTTCTTCTGTAATGGATGTATCACCATTAGCTGCAACTGTATAAGTTGACACTCTGATACTGTCCTCCTCGATAGAACCTTCATATTGAAGTGTATCTGTGATGACTACATCACTACCGAGATCTTGCTGCTGGTAGTTGGTATACAGCTGCCATGCAATTTTTCTTTCCGTACCGCCTTGCCAGCCATTTACTATATTACCTTCGCTGTCTTCGTGAACAAGCTGGCCTTCTTTGTAACCGCTGTTCCATGAATCTTCTCTGACAGTAGTGCTGGCTCCTCTATCCGCATCAACATCATGACCGCTTGTTGTAGTACCTGTGAAGTGAGCATTGTTTAAATAGATCTGGGCCTGGCCATCTTCATCAGGATGAGCATCTAAAGTATTGCCTTCAACTTCCAACTGTGGATCATAAGACGTTTGGTATTCAACTTCTAAAGTACCGCCATCCAGAGTCGCATAATCACCAATCAGATTGATGATAAAACCTTTTTGATAACCTGTTTCTCCATCTTCTGTTCTAGGTTCTAAAGTATAATCTGTACCCAATGTTAATTCATCATTCGCAGAATGTTTAACCGTTACTGTATCCGGAAGTAAAATCATACCTTTGTTCGGGAAAGTATCCTCTATAACAAGTGATTCAATACCTTCTCTGATTGGGTTGACTGTTAAGTTCCAATCCATTGTTTTTTCATTATAATCAATAGCAGTATGGTTTTTCTCAAAACTGTTTGCAGGAGGGCTAGCAGGGATAGTTGTCGTGTGCTCTTCCTCGCCAATACCGTCACCTACTAATCCTACAGTGTTAGCAAAACTGTCTACGTCAAAACTTGTAATCTCTGTGTTGTATTTTATAGTGATGTGCTGTGTGCTGATATCTCCAAAATCAAATGTGATATCGCCGCCTTCACTGTCTGTAACACCCTGAGCTATAGTAACATTTGCTTCTACAGTTTCACCGTCACTGTTAGTAATGATAATATCATCTGCTGTTAAAGTAAGCCCTTCAGGGAGTGTGTCAGTTACAATTACACCATTAAGTTCATGTTGAGCTCTGTTTAAATCAACAGTCCAGCTTATCTTTTTATTGTCATAGTCAATTCCGCCGGAAGTGACTCCTTTTTCTAAAAGAGGCTGTCTGTCAAATTCCACAACAGCTTCGTCTCTGCCAATTTCTTCTTCTCCATTATTTAGAGTTGCTACGTTTTCAAAATCATTTTCAGTTTGATAATCAGATCCATAATCTATATTTGTACTAAAGTTAATTTCGTAGTGTTCGTTTGCAGCTGTCGGACCTAAGTTAACTGGGAAATTATTGGTTTCAATTGTTACATTCCCGTCGCTAACTCCATCAACAAATTTTTCTACTGCAAATTTTTCTTCATCTACTGATAGTCCCTCTGGTAAAATATCATCTATAATTGTATTTTCTATAGCAGACCCATTTTCGTTTGCTACAATTGTCCAATCAATTTGTCCCGTTTCTTCATTATATGAACCAGACTTTTCAATTGGATTACTTGCTGTAAGTCCAGAAACTGTTGCTTCTGCCGGTAAATCAGATTCTCCATCATGGAATGTCGCATCATTTGTGAATTCTGTTAGAGTTCTATCCGTAATAGGCGTTGTGTACTGTACGCGATACCCCTGATAAGGTTCCAGGTTGTCGAAAGCTAATTCAAATCCACTATCATTTGGAATTGGTGTAACATCGTCAACTGTTTCACCTGTTACTTTGTCACCACTTAAATTTGTAGATAATTCTGTTATGACAAAATCCTCAGGTTCACCCAATCCTTCTGGTAAAATATCTGCCAATGTAGCTGTAGTAACTGCTTCACTGCTGTTGTTCATCACATCAATTGTCCAAGTAATCTCACTTGCGTTATGAGCCTGATCAGGATGTCCTTCTTTTGTAATACCGCTGGCTAAATTGTTCGGTCTGGCAATCACATTTAATTCTTTGCCTGTCGTATCATTAAAGTTAATTACCTGTTCAATATTCTCTTCAAATTTTTGCAAATTGAAGTCTAAGTTTAAACCGATTTCTCCATTGGAAACATCGCCCTCTTCAATATTATCATTGAAGATTATTTGAAGCTCACCATTTTGAATTTGATAAGTTCCTACAGTTATGCCGCTTGTAACAAGAGGTGTAGCCGGTGTAGTGATTTGATCAAAAGCATCCGGCAATTGAATCGTTGCAGTGTCTCCACTTTGTGCATTCAATCCTTCAGTATGCCAGTCAAAAACGAGTTCTACTTGAGTACCGTCGCTAAGATCAATGGTCGCACCATCTTCAATCTCTTCACCATTATGAGTTAAACTTCTGAACTCAAAGATATTCTGTGTTAATTCAGCTAAAGGTGCAATTTCTGCAATCTCTTCTTCAACAGCCAGAGGCACCACTAACTGTTCTTCTTCATCAATCGGATCAATATATGCAAATTCTTCGTCCATAGAATCTTCATTAACATAAACTTCTACCTCAACCGTTGAATTTGCAGCTCCAACTGATTCTACCGATTCTAAAAATGTAAATTCAGTTATGCCATCTTCACTTACGTTATAAGTCGCTATTTCAGTACCATCTGATTCCAAAGTACCTTGTGTCGCTTCTGCAACTTCAACTGATGATGGCAGTTCTACTACTTCTACATCATCTGCCTGATAGTTCTGATTTTCCTCCAGGTTACTTTGAACTCTCAAAGTTAAAGTTTCTTCAGGATCAAGACCTTCTTCTTCAGTAAACACTTCGCCATCTTCGTTAAGTGCTTCTTCTATTGCTAAAGAAAACCCTTGTTTTTCTTCGTCTTCTTCTTTCGACTCTTCAAATTTCTCTTCTGCTGTTTCGTCTTCCTCTGTCGACTCTTCGGACTCCTCTTCTGTTGTTTCGTCTTCTTCCGTCGACTCTTCGGATTCCTCTTCTGCCGCTTCATCTTCTTCCACAGATTCTTCAGATTCCTCTGCAGCTTCTTCAACTACTTCTTCCTCAACAAATAATGGAATAACAACTTGTTCTTCTGCTTCGATAGGAGTTATGTAAGCAAACTCTTCATCTACAGAATTTTCGTTAATATAAACGCTGACATCAACCAGCTCATCTACTGCACCAGCTGATTCAACGGCTTCTAAGAAAGTAAATTCCACTTTCCCGTTTGTATGTATAGTATATGTAGCAATATCTTTACCATTTGAATTTACTGTGCCCTGTTCTGCTTCAGCAACAACTACAGATGCTGGCAGCTGAACTGTTTCAACATCATCTGTCTGATAGTTCTGATCTGCATCCAATTTACTTTCAAGTCTTAAAGTAAATGCTTCTTCAGAATCCAAGCCCTCTTCTTCAGTGAAGTGGTTTCCGTCTGCATTCAGCGCTTCTGCAATTTCTAAATAAAAACCGTGTCTTTCTTCATCAATCTCTTCTTCTTCAGGAGCTTCTTCTGTTGTTTCTTCAGAATTTTGCTCAGATACTGCCTCATCTTCTGTCGTTTCTTCCGAGGTTTCCTCCGTTACTTCCTCATCAGTTGCTGCTTCTTCCGGCTCTGTGCCAGATTCTTCATCACCAGGAGGTTCAGCCTCTTCAGTATTACTGTCTTCCGCCTCTGCTTCTTCAGTTGTCTCTACTTCTATATTTCCATCTTCCGGCTCAGCTTCAGTATTCGCTAATACTGATATTGGAGTTGAAAATAAAGAAGTAAGAATAAGCAGAAGAGAGAGAGACGTGATTGTTATTTTCTTCATCTAGCCATTCTCCTTTACTTACATTTGTAAAAAATTGCGTAAATGCAGGGGAACATCAGGGGGACAGACAGGTTTAATATCAGAATTACATTGTATAAAATATGCATACAATTTTATGCCTCCACTGTTTCCAAAGGAGGGCATCCTATTCATCAGCATATGAATTTTATATTAAATGAATTTTATCTGATATTAAATTTCATAAAGTTGTTACAAAAAGAGTTTAGATACACTTTTTTTGTATTTTTAAGTAATGATTTTCTGGATATGTATCTCATTACATAATATGTATCATGGAACAGTGTACCTCAAATTAAAACTTTTGCAATATAAAAATCTAGAAATCTAAAGATTATTTATTACATTTTAAAGTTATGTGCGTATATTCTGCAAATATTTGTAATATTACTATGTGCATTACATGTATGTTAGAAACAGACATAAAAAATAGCCTTTAATCCCGAATAGGTTAAAGGCTTTTCAAATTACATCGCGCAGGAATTTTATCTGCACTCCATTTTTGAAATAATAATTCTTCATATTTTTTATAAGCTTCATTTGTAAAACACCGTTCTGTACCATAAATATAAAACGGCGGCAGTTTTTCGTTACTGAAACTATCTTCAGGCGAATGATCTTTTATCAGTAAACTTAATTCTTCTAAATCTTCCCGAAATTCTTTTGAACGTTTACCGCCTCTTCTCAAGTGTTCTGCATCCATGGCCTCCAGCAATGACAAAGTGTCAAACACGAATGGCCGCCCTTCATTATATACGGATTTTACCACCGGATGGTGGAGATAGCGGGTGTTCACTTCTGCCAGTCCGAGTGCTCCCAGACACACTCTGATAATCTGGTATAACTCCAGTACCTGCTTCGACAGTCTTCTGTTATCGAGAAACTGTGCGCTGATCTGGTGATCTTCGCTCACTCTGAATATCTGCATCACTTCAGTTTCTCCAGCTCATCAAACATCGCCGGACGGTGTTTATATTCTACTATCCATTCTTCAATCAATTGATCGACACGTTCTCTTCCGCCCGTATATTTCAGCATACCTTTGGTGAACTCCACCACTTCTTTGTACAGTCTGCGCTCATTGGCCATCCTCATCCTACCTCTTGCGAATTTTTCATATATATCCAGCATTTCATCCGGATATTTGTCTTTTAAATCATCTTCATAAGTGAGTACATCTCCGGAATATGTTGAATTCTGTACATATTCAAGAATGCGTTCTTCCAGACCTTCATTTCTGTAATAGTCAGCCAGCCGTGCATTTTCAGGGAGTGCCTGAAAAACATCTTCTCGTATTTCCGGCCATTCCTTCTCACTGTATTGCGCTTTTAATTCATTGAAGGATTCAAGACTATGGAAATCATACATGGTGGTAAGCAGCCAAAGTTCCTTCAAATAGGCTTCATGGTTTTTCTTTGTTTTATACAGTTCTTTCAGCTGAATGGTATACTGCCTGTTCAGTTCAGGCCCTTTAAATTCAATTGCTCTGCCTTCTTTTAACAATTCTATCGCCTTGCTATACTCTCCTTTTGAAATATGCCGCTCTATCGCAAAGTTTCTCACTTCAAACAGATATAGGTGACTTCCGATAAACTGTTCGATTTTATAGTCATCATCCATCTGGTCCGACAATTCCAAATAAAACTTCGCCCATCTCTCTTCTTCCACAGGGTATGCTCCCGGATTTATTGCCCCTTGCAGTTCTTCCACCTGCTGGCCCGCAATCTGAAGTTTTCTTTCCATCTGGTTGGGTTCTCTGAAATTATCCAAAAGAAATTCCAGATACTGGTCGGGATCTGTCGTGTCCCCCAGATGGTCACGTCTTGAAATGATCCATCTGAACATTGTCGCTGCGATTGTTTTCGGCGCTTGATTTAAAATGGCCTGCCAGACCCTGAAAATTTCACGCATGATATCGTGCACCACGCCGCCGGAATCATCAATATTTAATTTATTCAGTCTGAGGAAAATCAATTTGGTGATGTCGAAGGCTTCATCGAAATATTTATTATTCACGAGACCTGTCACTTCTTCGGTCAGGAAATCATTCAAACCTCTTTCCATTCTCATCGCTTTTCTGTAAGGTACAAAACTGCCTATTTCCACATTTGGATTGACGATTTCCTGATATCTTTTTTTATACTGCTCAAAGTCCTCTTTTGTCAGTTCGTTATTACTGAGGAGACGCAGACGCATCACCAGATTTTCATCTTCACTGAGCAGATTCACGACAAAATTTTGAAGGGTGTCGTGATCAGTATTTTCTACAATCTCTCTTATTTCGTTAAGGTTCGTCATTATCTCACCTGCTTTTAAATTCTTATTGATTTAATTATACATCAGCATACCGAGATAAGCAGAATCTCCCGCACTATTTTTCCTGACGAATTAATTTATGCAGATAAATTAATTTTCTATGTTTTTTACATATAATTACAGGTTGAATCCATATATTAAAGGGTAAGTAATTTATAACTCAATTTTCAGGAGGGATTTTTTAATGTCCAAGAAAAAAGACGAACTGAATAAGCGGGATACGATAGATAATACGAAGAAAGCACCGCTCACTACGAACCAGGGACTTCCTGTCAGTGAAGACGAATTTTCTCTGAAAGCTGGAGAAAGAGGTCCGACGCTAATGGAGGACTTTCATTTACGTGAGAAAATAACACATTTTGACCACGAAAGAATTCCTGAACGTGTCGTCCATGCCAGAGGCTTCGGCGTACATGGTGAATTTGAAGTTTATGAATCTTTGGAAAAATATACAAAGGCAAAATTCCTGACCGAACCCGGAAAGAAAACACCTGTTTTCACACGGTTCTCTACTGTAGCGGGAAGCCGGGGCTCCATGGATATTCCGCGTGACGTCCGCGGTTTTGCTACGAAATTTTATACAGATGAAGGTAATTACGACCTTGTAGCCAACAATATGCCAGTGTTCTTTATGCAGGATGCAATCAAGTTCCCCGACATGGTCCATGCGGTGAAGCCTGAACCTCATAATGAAATACCTCAGGCTGCTTCAGCGCACAATACATTTTGGGACTGGGTCTCTCAGAACACCGAAAGCGCGCATATGGTCATGTGGCTGATGAGTGACCGTGCGATTCCGAGAAGTTTCAGCATGATGGAAGGTTTCGGGGTCCACACTTTCAGACTGGTTAACGCAGAAGGCAAGAGCCACTTCGTCAAATTCCACTGGAAGCCTGTAGACGGCATGCACCAGGTATTATGGGACGAAGCCCAGATCATCAATGGTAAAAATATCGACTTCAACCGACAGACACTTTGGGAAAATATAGAAAACGGCCATCCTGCGGAATTCGAACTGGGGCTTCAGATTATCCCTGAAGAAGATGAGTTCAATATGGATTTCGATATTCTTGATCCGACGAAATTGTGGCCGGAAGAAGACGTACCTGTACAGATTGTCGGTAAAATGACATTGAACCAAAACGTGGATAACTACTTTGCAGAAACAGAGCAGGTCGCTTTCCACCCGGGCAGTGTCGTGCCGGGCATCGATTTCTCAAATGACCCGCTTCTGCAGGGCAGATTATTCTCATACACCGATACACAGCTGATCCGTCTCGGCGGACCGAATTTCCATCAGCTGCCAATCAACCGGCCATTAGCTGAATTCACCAACAACCAGCGTGACGGTTATGGCCAGATGTCCATTCATAAAGGTAAGACCGCACATCATAAAAACTATATGAATGATAACCAGCCCGAACCGGCAAGTCCTGAAGAGGGTGGCTATGAACACTATCAGGAAAAAGTCGAAGGCAGAAAGATACAGGCTAGACACGACAGCTTCAAAGACCATTTCAGTCAGGCTAAAATGTTCCTGAACTCCCTTTCCAAAACGGAGCAGCAGCATCTCTATGATGCATTCAGCTTCGAACTTGGAAAATGTGATATGGAAATCAGAAATATCGTAGTGAGAGAATTGATCAATAAGATCGACCGTAATCTTGCGGAATATGTCGCAGACCATACCGGTGCAGAACTGCCGGCTGAAAACGAAGAATCGACTTATGAAAAAAGTTCACCGGCACTCAGTATGATGAATACCAATTTCTCACTGAACACACGTACTGTCGGTGTCATCATCACTCCGGACGTGACAGAAGATACACTAAACGAGACAAGAACCAAGCTTGAAGAAAAGGGTCTGCAGGTCAAATTCATCTCTGATAAGATTTACACGATCGGAGATACAACAATTGATGAAACATTGGATACAGTCCACTCAGTCCTTTTCGACTCAATGATTGTCATCAGCGGCGAAGAAGACCTTCAGCCGCCGGTAATCGAACAGCTTGAAATTGCTTTCAAGCATAAAAAAGCCATCGGCTTTGGCGGCAATCCATCTTTCAGTAAACTTTCATTTTCAGAAGAAGATAAAGGCGTATCAAATATAGAAACGGAACTGGACAAGTTCTTGGAAGATGTTAAAAACCACAGAGTATGGGACAGATAACCAGTATGAAGTAAAAGCGCTCCTTTTCAGGAGCGCTTTTTATTTGCCGTGAATTTTATAAATCCTAATTCCGGTAAATATGGTCACGAAACGATGGCATCCCTGTATTCCTGGACGGTCTGGATGAACTTGTTCATTGCCGTCGTCATATACGTATCCTTATGCCAGATGAAGTCCGTGGAGATTTCGCTGTATGTCGGAGACAGTTCATAGCCGAACAGCTCTTCTCTATCAAGAGCCTCCTTCACGGTGGACTCGGGTACAAGACTGATGCCGAGCCCTGATTTTATACTGCCGAGAATCGTCTCCAGTGTACCGAATTCAACAATCGCTGCATCTTCCACTTCTTCATCATTCAACCATCTCTCAAGATTTCTTCTGTAGTTGCAGCCCGGCTTGAAGACGAGCATCGGCATGTTTTTCAAATCTTCCAGTGTCGCATTCTTATCACCATGTACGAGCACCAGCTTTTCTTTGAACAGCTCGGCTCTGCTGAGGGACGGATGCTGCACGAAACCTGCAACAAACGCGCAGTCCAGCTTTTTATCCGCCACTTTTTTTATGATTGTGTCAGTAACACTGCTGTCGATGGATAATGATACGGCCGGATAGAAGTTTCCGAACATCGAAAGGATCGCCGGCAGTCTGTTGATTGTTTCAACCGTGCCGATATCCAGTCTGCCCGACGGATGGTCGGTATCGTGGAACGCTTTATCTATATCGTTCATCGTTTTCTGTATCTGTTCTGCATAACTCTGCAGTTTCCTGCCTTCGGACGTCAGAGTGGTACCTTTCCTGTGACGCAGGAAAAGCTGTGTATTGAGCTCTGCTTCAAGCGACTTGATGCGGGAAGTGACATGTGACTGGACGTAGTTTAATGATTTGGCAGCGCGGCTGATACTCCCAAGTTCACTGACACTCAGGAAAATCCTCAAGTCTTTGAATTCCATAAAATCGCCCCGTTCCTGTTATTTGAACCGTATTATACACAAAATTTATTTGGTTTTGTTGTGCAAAGCTGTACAGAACAGTGCTTATAGCAGTTTACGGCAAAAAAATGAAGGCAGATCCATGTTGGAGTCTGTCTTCATTTTCATCTTAACCTGCGTATTTTTTTATCAAGTCTTTATAAAATTTTATAGACGCCTCAAATGCTTCGACTGCCACATATTCATTCGGCTGATGTGCCAGCGTCTCGAGGCCCGGACCGTATATCAATGTCGGAATTTTACTGTCCGGATTCAACACGGATCCGTCTGTATAGTAGGATACGCCACCGACCGTCTCCTGTTCGGCAACTCCGAGTGCATCCTGAATGATGGCCGCATCATCTTCGGTCACCACCGTCGCCCGGTCAAGCAGCACTTTCGTCTCTACTTCCGGCTGGGCATCCCCTGAAAATAAACTGCTCAGTCTTTTATTAAATGCCTCGTACAGATCATCATGGACATTCGGGGTGACTGTCCGTATATCGATGTTCAGCGTGCACTCGTCCGGGATGACATTGGTCTGGATACCGCCGGAAATCATATTGGCGGATACACTGCTTTTGCCGAGTGGCGCCTTTTCTTCCAGCCATTCTTCCTTCAGTTCTTCGATCAGGCTGATCACTTTGCCCATTGCCTCGACAGCGTTGATGCCCTGTTCCGGCATCGCACCGTGTGCAGTTTTGCCGGTCAGTGAAACTTCAATCCACAGGGCCCCTTTGTGTCCGGCAACGACTTTTCCGCTCGTCGGCTCGGCGATTACAATCGCATCGACATCATCCATCCCTTCTGTCTTCACATAATGCGCCGCACCGACGGAATCGACTTCCTCACCTGCAGTGGCAAGAAACTCCACATCTCTTGCGGGTTCGAATCTTTCTTCATGCAGTGATTCCAAAGCCAGATACAATGCAGCAAGACCGCTTTTCATATCCGTCGTTCCTCTGCCGTACATTTTGCCGTCATCAATTTCTGCATCAAACGGGCCATGTATCCACTTTTGTGAACCGATTTTCACTGTATCCGTATGACCGGACAACAGCAATCGTCCTTTATTTTCATCACTGCCTTTCAGTGTCACAGAGAAATTGCTTCTGTTCTCTGAAAGGCCGGTCACTTTATACGGAAGACCTGCCGATTTACTTCTGTCGATGAATTTTTCAACTACCCGGTGCTCATTACCCGGCGGATTTGTACTGTCTATCTTGATTAATGACTGCAGAAATTCAATGTTCGTCTGCAAACAATCACTTCCCTCTCGCTTTGAAATAAACTTCATCCTTATTTTCAGGCTGGAGACTCGGACGCGTCGCGCTGAACAGTGAAATGTCCTGCTTCGTCTCCCCGACAGTGACAAGTTCACTCAATACTTCGCCGACTGCGCTTGAAAACTTGTAGCCGTGGCCGGAAAAGCCTGCAGCAATCGCAACGTGATCATGCTCCGGGTGTTTATCGATGATGAAGTTCTCATCCGGCGTATTCGTAAACAGGCATGTTTTCCCGACATTGAGGCTGCCGTTTGCCGCCTTCATATATTGACCCATGAAACCGCGGATATCCGATTCATCTTTTTCATAAGTGCCGAATTCCCTGTTGTAATAAGCCGGGTCGACATCGTCCCCGTTATCATAACGGCCGATTTTAAAACCGCCGCTGTCGATGGATGGAAAACCGTAATAGACGCCGGACGGAACGTCCGCAAAGAAACCCGGGAAGCTGTCCGCTTTGTACAGTTCATCGTCGGAATCAAACCATGCGATGGTCTGTCTGGATGGCTGGATGTTTATTTTCATATCCAGGTCTTCGAGGATCTTTTTATTCCATGCACCGCCGGAAATGATCAGTTTATCTGCTGTGAATGATTCTTTCGCGGTATCGACTTTGACGGAATCGTCATGGATATCGATGTTCATTACCGGTGAATGGACTTTCAGTTCAGCACCTTTTGCCAGAGCGAGGCGTCTGAACGTGAGTATACTGTTCTCGGAGAAAAGCATGCCCGCTTCCGGTTCATAACAGCCGATCTGGCCGTCAGGCACCTTGATGCCCGGCCATCTGGCATTGATTTCATCCGCTGACAATGTTTCATAGTTAAGCTTATATTTGTGACCGCCTTCGATTGCCGTCTGGACGAACAGTGATTCGGCCGGACCATACGTCACGACGCCGGTTTTCATGAAAATTCGTTCATTCGTTTTCGCCTGGAGATCATCCCATAATTTCTGAGCGTGCAGTGCAAGCGGTACATATTCAAGACCTTCACCGCATGCGTGGCGGATCAGACGCGTCTGTCCTGCGTGACTGCCGTTTTCATGCGGCGGATCGAATGCATCAATCATCAATGTGTTGACCCGCTGCTCCGCCAAGTAATAGCCTGCCGCCATTCCCATGGATCCTGCGCCCACTACGATCACTTCATAATGCTTTGTCAATTCCATCACTCCCCGAGGCATGAAATAATGCCGTAATATTTGTACTTGACTTCATTTTAAGCGCTTACATATCTACATGTAAAATGATTATAAATGATGATGGATATCTGTATGAGAGATAGATTGAATTCTTTTGATGCCAGAATATATAAAAGGAGCAAAATCCATGGGATTCTGCTCCGTCCGTACGAATTACTGTGCTTCTGTGATCACACCGCATGCGACCGGGTCACCGGCATCGCCCGACGGCTGTGATTCATAGTCATCTTCACCAGAATGGATGATTAAAGCTGTACCATCTTCTGTATGCAGTGAAGTTTCCACTTCTTCATCCAGAATCGTGACATTTTCTGCCGGCACTTCTGTCGATACAGTACCGTCTTCATCCACTTCTATATTCTCGAGGTCACCTGCGTGGGGACCGTCTTCATGGTCAAAACCGTGGGATGCATCTGTCGGATTATAATGATCTCCGGCAGAACTGAAATCCGGTCCTTCACACATGCCGGCATTATGAATATGCATACCATGTGTCCCTGGCTCGAGACCTTCCGCTTCAAGAGCAATCGTCAAACCGTCATCCGCTTCAGAAAATGTCGCTGTACCGATTTCCTCTTCATCAGTGCCGTACATCGTCACTTCAATCTCTTCCGACTCTACCTGAATTGCGCCGCCGTCGTTGTCTTCATCCGCACTCTCCCCGGCTTCTTCTCCGGTTCCGCATGCAGCAAGTACTAAAACCAATATGAACATTGGAATAAAAGCCCATTGCTTCATGATATCCCTCCATCCTTTACTGGGACGGTTCCCCTGTTTAAAGTGGTATAAACGCATATTACATATACTTTCAGAATTTTTTACAAAATTTTACTCCAATTCGTAATCAACATCCCTTGTATATTGATTGGAGGCGTCCCACAGCAGAAATTCATCCACTCCGTTATCTTTTAACGCTTGAATTTGCGTTTCAATTTCTTCCACATCATAATTCAAATAGTTTGCTGCGCCCAGATATGATGCTGTAAAATCCTGCAGCCATGGACGGCTGACGGGCGGATCATCAAGTGCAGCAAGCACTTCATTCTCAGCCTGGATATATTGATCAATGACCTGATATGGCTCTGTGTCCGGTGCATCAATACCGAAAGAACCCGGTCCCCAGTGACTCGGATAAACCATAGAAGATATTACATCCACATTTTCTGAAATCTGACTGAAGTCCTGTCCGATGCCTTCAGCTACGCCGTGTGTTGCCGCGTAGCCGAATATATCCACAGAAACATCCACATCGTAAGGCTCGAGGGCATCTCCGGCGTATTCTACAAAGTCGGTGACAGCATTGACCCTTCTTGTCCCGGCATCTTCTTCATCCACATAGTCCCCTAAATCAAAATCCAAAGTTTCTCCGTAAAATTCAAATCCTTCCGGGAACCTGACATAATCAAACTGGATTTCTTTGAAGCCAAGCTTAGCCGCTTCCACCGCAATTTCTAGATTATAATCCCAGACTTCCTGTAAGAACGGATTCACAAAGTTTTCGCCGCGTCCGTTTTCCCAAATCGAGCCGTCAGGATTCAGAAATGACAGTTCCGGTTCCGCCTCTGCGAGTCTTGAATCTTTAAATACGACGACACGAGCAATCGGGTAGATCTGATTCTCTTCCATCTGTGACATCAGCGTCTCGGAATCCGTATAAGTATAAGAATTCGCCATTGCGATATCATTTTCGACCGGCAGTTCCATCATGATATCGCCCATGTCCTCTTTAACATCGACGACCATCGAATTCAGTCCGGATGTATTTACGTAATCAATCAATTCATTCATGCGTTCGCTGCCTGCAGTGTACCCGGAAACAAATATCCCTTTGACACCATCATCCGGATAGGAAATTTCCACACCGCTGTCATACAGAAAATGACCGGGTATATTTTCCGGCAAAGTTAAAATCGGTTCATCATCGATATCCAGCATTTCAGCCCCCACTTTGCCGTTACTGAACATCGAAAGGGTTACTACAGCAATAAAAATCAGTAAATATTTAATCCTCATTCAGTCATCTCCTCTGCAGCGTTGCTGATCTCTTTCGGATCAGCCAATTGAAAACCCCGCCCTCTCAGTCCATCAACAATTTCAGGCAGCGCTTCTTTTGTCCACTCCCGGTCATGCATTAACAGATTCGCACCATCAGATAAAAATTCCGTGTTCACCATGATATCTGCCAGAGCCTCCGGCTGCTGGTATTCCGCCTCCCAGTCATAACCGTAAGTCCAATTCATCAATGTCATGTTTTCCTCTGCAACCACTTCTATGGAAGCATCCGTGTTCACGCCAAACGGTGCTCTGAAAAACCGGGGCCTTTCACCGGTAATTTCCTCGACCAGATCATTCACCGGAATAATTTCTTCTCTTGTCTGTTCGGCATCAATCTGCTCTAAATTAGGATGCGTCATCGTATGGTTGCCAATTTCAAATCCCATATCATAAATTTCTTTTAAATCATTTTGACCCGCTTCATCCTGTATGAACATGCCGTTCACAAAAAATATCGCATTGGCATCCATGTCATTCAGAATGTGTGCCATTTCTACAGCATGCTGATCCGGTGCATCATCAATTGTCAGTAAAGCAACTTGCGGATCCGCGTCATCCAATGGAATGATCTGAAAGGTTTCCGGATGCACTTCATAAGAGAATGTCTTTTCAGGCTCTGCCGGTTCCTCTTTGGTTTCAGGTTCTTCCTGAGCAGCTTCTTCTGTCTCTGTTTCTGCTTCATTAACTTCTTCACTCTGACTTTCAGAGTTGCTGCAGCCGACTAATAAAAAGGCGACCATAATTAACAGTAAATGTTTCATTATGAGTCACCTTCTTCGTTGATTATTTCTCTGAGTTGGTTTTTATTCGTGTTTAAATCAGTGATGGCTTCGTCCAATGTATGATAAAAATCATTGATTTCCTCATGCTGTTCATTCAGTTCTTCGATTCCGCCTTTAAAAGTTTCATAACCTGCACCTGACTCACCCAGTGAATTAAAATAGTCACGCTCCTGATTCAAAACCTCTTCATACTGCGGCAGAAATGACTGCATCGTGCCATTGACCGATTCCAATGATTCAGTCATGGAATCCACAACATCTTCCATCTCCGCTTCATCTTCAGAAATGGAGAGATTCTGCAACTCTTCCTGTGCCTCTTCATATGTAGCCATTTTTTCCGTCAAAGCATCCAGTGTGCCACTTCTGGAATCAATGTTTGAAAATACTGCGGCAGAGGCATCGCTGAAATTGGATAAGTCCTCCCCGCTCAGTGCAGTTTCAAAATCCTGTTGAAGTTCTATCTCATAATCGATTAATGATTGAAGTTCATGTTGAAGTGATGACTCTTCAAGAGTCTCGATATTACTTTGGACTTGGCTGGAAGTATCTCCGCATCCGGCAAGTACAAAAATCATACCTGATATCATTAACAATCCCACTCTCATATACAAACTCCTTATATTTGATTTAGAGACATTATAACATTTTTATATGTAAAATGAATGTATCGTTAGAATTTTTTAGAAATAAAGGGTTTTAAATGTAAATGGCACACTACTGGGAAGTAATGTGCCTTAAAAGAATTTTATATCGTTCTTCTTCCAGCAACTCTTCAAATTTTGCCCTGATCAATCCTTCATATTTTTTACTCCATGACTTTAAATCAATAAAATATATTACTGCCGTAACCGGCCAGAACCAAGCTGAAACGATACCCTCCGGACTGGCAAGGCCGATTTCCGAAAAAAGTATAAAGTTGAATATTATTCCACTGAACAGGACGACTGTCACTGGTACAGCGTACTTCCATAGCACCATATCAACTTATATATCCCCATTTGAAAGCAGGAACGAACACTTAAAAATATTTCACTTGAAATGTACGGGAGAAGTTTACACTTCATTATTTGAGGCTACAGAATAATAAGAATTGGAGGCTCATTATGAAGAATCGTCTATTGAATTATACCGAGCACAGAACCGCCCCCTTGCCTGATTATCCGTGGATGATGTATCAAAGATGGGAAGATTTAGTGTGCATGCATATACCGGTGGATCCCGGAGAACTCCTGCCCCATATCCCTCGAGAACTGGATCTCGATTTATACGGCGGCAAAGCCTGGATATCCATATTTCCTTTTCTTATACGGAACCTAGGACTCAGAAGCATGCCCAGATTTCCATACTTTCATAAATTTCTGGAATTGAATGTGAGGACCTACGTTAAACACAAAGGGATTCCAGGGGTTTATTTCTTCAGTCTGGATGCCGAAAAAATCATGCCGGTGCTCGGGGCTAGAACTGTTACACTCCCTTATTATAAAGCGAAGATGAAAAGAGAGGAGAAGCATGGCTGGGTGCACTATTCAAGCAGGCGCCAGCACAGTGATAAAGCATATTTCGAAGCAAGGTATAAAATCCTTTCCAGTGCTGCGCCGGCAGAAGAAGCGACGTTGGATCACTGGTTGTTTGAGCGGTACAGACTGTATCAAACCATCCGCAGCACAGTTTTTCATATCGGCATCCATCATTTGAAATGGAAGCTCGCTGACGTCTCCATAGATTATAATCCCGACTCGATCAATTCATTACTGCCCGGAGATATAGAGGGAGAGCCCGCCGTCGCACACTACTCCCCCGTGCTGGATGTAATCTTCTGGCCGCTGGTGAAATCTGAGTGATAGTGAGACAATGGTGGCTGGCGAGTAAGTCCGGCGAAATCAGCAATATAATCACGATTCGGCTTCGAAAAACGAGTAAGACGGCCGGAATTCCAAAGAAGCTCGTTATATTCCAAACCATTCACGCCTTGATTTTCTTACTCATAATTATCTGCCTGCCGAGAGGTCCGATAAACGTATCGCCAGTTGCGGTAAAACCACCTTTTTTGTAGACATGCTGCGCAATTTTATTCTTCACATTGACTCCGAGAGCAACTTCTTCAACATTATCATAATGCTCATTCACAAAAGCATCCAGCTCACGGAAAGAGGATGTCGCAACGCCGCGCTCCTGCTTGGTGGAGTCGACCGAGTAGCTGAACATCACAAGCGCGTCAGAATTGCTGGTATACTTCTGAACGATATCACCGCTCTGTAAAATAAACACCCCTGCAACCTGACGCCTCTGGATGATCAGGACCAATCGTCTCTCATCAATTTTTTCACAGCTCTTCAGAGCATCAAGCGGTGCTGCTGAATAATATTCATGTGCTTCAGTCAGCACATATCTCTCCAAATCTCCATAATGGGACTCGTCATAAAATTTTAAAGTCACTTCCGTATTCACCTGATACTGACTGCCATCATCTGTACGCTGAAAGTATTGATAATCCACCAGGTATCTTCTTAAAACAGCATAGTCCGGATAAGTTTCTTTCAAGATTTCATTCACTTCTTTTTCTTTATATACATGATTCCGGTCAAATGCCTTAATCAGCTCATCAAATAACTGAAGTTTCATCTTTTCCTTCTTTGGAATCTGCACCAGTTTACCGTCTTTGAAAAACCTGTCTTTAATATTCGTCATCCATTTCACCTGCACATTAATAAGTCATACAACTTCCTTTTCTTCAAATTATGATACTATACTTACAATAACTTTTATAATATAGGTGATCATATGATATTGGTGAGTGCATGCCTGGTCGGTCAAAATGTCAGATATGACGGCAACAACAGTCTGGACGAGAAAATCAGCAAGTTGATGGATGAAGGAAAAGCGATCGCTGTCTGTCCGGAAGTGTTCGGCGGTCTGTCGACCCCGCGGCTGCCTGCAGAAATTGAAAACGGGGACGGTCACGATGTCCTTGAGGGGAAATCGAAAATTGTGGATACATCCGGTAAAGATGTCACGGAGGAATTTTTAAACGGCGCCTATGAGACACTGAATGTATTCAAAGAATTTCAGCCTTCAATGGTTGTACTGAAAGAAAACAGCCCGTCCTGCGGCAGCTCTTTCATATACGACGGTACGTTCAGCGGCAATAAAATCCAAGGCGTCGGTGTGACGACAGCATTGCTTGAAAAGAACGGCATCCAGCTCATTTCCGAAAAAGAATTTGAAACATTATAAAAAAAGTGAGTGCCCGGACCCGGGCACTCACTTTTTATGTTGTTTACTTATCTTCTTTTTTCTCTTCATCCGTTTCATCTTCTGCCTCAACAGCTTCTTCGTCTGCTTCCTCTATATCAGGTGCAACCTGATCCGGCAGTGATGCTCTGAATGCTTCGATTCTTTCTTCAAGTTCTTCTTCCGTCTCTTCACGGTAGCCCGGCTCATAAATGAGCTGTCTTCTTTCAAGCTCTATAATCTTGAATTCGTTTCTCAGCGCTTTAAAGAGCGAGACCCCGAGCAGTATGACAACCAGAGTGAACGGGAATGCAGCAATCAGCATTGCCATCTCGATTGCACTCAGTCCACCTGAGAACAGAAGTACGAGTGCAGTACTTGAAAGGATTGCCCCCCAGATCAGCTTGACTCTGAGTGACGGGTTCAATGAGCCGCCTGTTGTCAGCATACCCAGTACGAAAGTACCACTGTCTGCAGAAGTCACGAAGAATGATGCGATCAGCAGGATCGCGATACCCATGACGAGCGGTGCAGCAGGATAGTTTTCCAGGAATGCGAACAATGCAACTTCGTTACCTTCTTCTGCTATCAGATTGTACAGTCCGCCGCCGACCAGGTTATCTGATTCGATACCTGCAACGCCGAATACTGCGAACCATAACGCACTGAACAGTACCGGTACACCGGTAACACCAAGAATGAATTCACGGATAGTTCTGCCGCGTGAAACACGGGCGATGAAACTTCCGACGAATGCAGACCAGCCGATCCACCATGCCCAGTAGAACAATGTCCAGTCATTGAGGAAGCCTCGGTCCCCCTCAAATGAGTTCATACCGAGCGTCATACTCGGCAGGTTCTGTATATAGTTACCCGCGTTAGTCAGGAACGTCTCGAACATAGTAACTGTAGACCCGAATATGAATACGAAGATCATCAATGAAATGGCAATAACCACGTTACCCATACTCAAGTAGCGGATACCCACGTTCAGACCTGTCGATGCTGATAAGACGAATGCAACAGTGATCAGCAGGATGACTATCGTCTGAGAAAACAGGTTGTTTTCGATGAAGTCAAAGCTGTAGCTTAAACCCGCAGTAATCTGCGTCGCACCGAGACCAAGTGAGGTTGCGATACCGAAAATTGTACCGAATACCGCAAGAACATCCACACTTTTACCCATCCAGCCGTTTGCACGGCGGTCACCGATCAGCGGGACAAGTGATGAACTCATAAGCAACGGTGCTTTATGTCTGAAGTTGAAATACGCAAGTGCCAGACCGACGACTGCGTATACTGCCCATGGGTGGAAGCCCCAGTGGAATAATGTATATTGCAGCGCTTCTCTTCCGGCTCCGGTCGCTGCACCTTCTAAAGACGGCGGATTATGATAATGTGTCAGCGGCTCCGTCACACCGTAGAAGACGAGACCGACACCCATACCTGCAGTGAACAGGAATGAGAACCATGTAAAATACTTGTACTGTGGCTTTTCATTCTGTTTACCCAATCTGATCTTACCGTATGGACTGAGCACCAGGAATAATGCGAACAGGACGAACCCTGTCATTGCCAGCATATAGACCCAGCCAAAGCTATTCGATATGAAACTGTTGATAAAACCTAATACCGTCTCTACATTTCCAGGCGCAATGACGCCCCAGAGAATGAAAACAATCGCAATCGCAAGCGAGATGTAAAAGACGGGAGTAACTTGTGACTTATTTTTCATTAATAGATCCTCCTTATAAATTTAGTGTTGTACATATACACATACCCTACTAACCAGGCAAAATTCGAATGTTATTTTTTCAGAATCAGGGCCAGTCAGTGGATAATAAAATAAACAATAAAAAAAGACCCATAGCCAGAGAGTATCCATTAGATCACTCATTCTTCAGACCCGATTCAATGTGGATGTATGCACTGAACATACTGATTTCCAGATACGACCGTAGTCATAATAACATGGATGATGTAATAAGCAAACAGCCCTGCAGGAATGAATACGCTTTTATCAATGATAGCATCTTTCATTAAATTAAAAAAACTGTTAAAATCCCACATTGGCAGTTTTAACAGCTTCTTCGACTTTATTCCATTTTCAATAATTCTCTCTGCATTTCTACATGAATTCACCCGCCGCCTTTGTGTATAGAAGGAAGTGTTGTATTATAAAATGTTCCCATTCGATTCATATCATATGTAATCATTTCCATTTACATCAAATACGATAAAAATGTTGTTGCGATACCGAAATATATCAATAGCGATAAAATATCATTTATTGTGGTTATTAATGGTCCTGAGGCTATGGCGGGATCAATATTCAACCGATAAAGCACGAGCGGTATGATTGTACCCGCAAGTGTGCCGATAATTAAGGTACAAAGCAACGAAAAAGCTACTACAAAACCAAAAATGGCATTGCCCTGCCACATAAATGCAATGGCAAATATCAATAGTCCGCAGATGGCGCCAATAATAACGCCCACCCATAACTCTCTTATCAGCAATTTGAATACTTGTCTCGTATCAATATCACTTGCCACCAGACCTCTGATAACTACTGCCAACGACTGCGTTCCGGTGTTGCCGGTCATTCCTGCAATCATCGGCATGAAGAATGCAAGTGCAACGACCTGTTCCAATGTTTCTTCAAAGCTTGCAATGATACTCCCCGACACAAGTCCGATAAACAGTAGTAACACCAGCCAGGTTAACCGTCTGTATGCGGCGACCGACGGTTTTGTATTAAAATCTATTGCTTTGCCTGATGCAGATATTTTCTCAATGTCCTCATTTGCTTCAAGATACACAACATCCAGTATGTCATCGACAGTGACAATTCCGAGAAGTTTATTCTCTGCATCCACTACCGGAACCGTCACAAAATTATATCTTTGGATGACCTGCGCGACATCTTCCTGGTCCATCATCGCGTCAACCGTGACAGTGCGTGAATTCATCACTTCGTTAATCCGCCGGCCATCTCCAGCAAGCAATAAATCACGGTAAGAGACAATACCCACAAGCCTTCTCTCATTATCAATGACATGCAGGTAGTTTAAATATTCTGCAATCTCAGCAAAGTGTTTCAATTTATCCACTGCTTCCCGGACAGTGGATTTCTGGTTGATCCACACAAGCTGGTCTGTCATTATTCTTCCCGCTGTTTCTGTCGGATATTTCATTAGATTCAGAATGCCCCGGGCGAAGTCCTTATCTGTACTTTTCAGCAGACGCTCCGCTTCAGCCTCATCCATATAGGTCAACAGATTGATCAAGTCATCATTGCTCATGTGTTGAATTACTTTTGAAGTTTTATCTGTATCCATCCGTCGCAAAATAGCGTATTGGCAATCCTTATTCAACTCAGCAAGTATATCAGCCATTTGCTGCACAGAAGCCAACCATATGAAGCCATCTTGTTCTCTGACGGATAAATTCATATACATCCCGGCTAAATCATAGGCCTGTATGTCGTTCGTAATTTCTTTAAATCTTTCAAAATCTTTGTATTGAATTGTATTTATAATACTCTGCTGTAAATGCTGCATACTTCTTGTCATACATACCCGTCTCCCTGCACTTTTCATTCAGACATGCAGTTTTAAATCAGCAGACAAAATTCTGGTTACATCAATAAATTTTTATTTTCAATCCTTTGCGAAATTGCTTGAACAATCAGTGCATCATCGAGCAGACCGATCGGCAACAAGTAATCCGGTATTAAATCCGTTGTTACTATAAAGTACAGCAATGCCCCGCCCATCAGGGCAATATCTTTAGCATTCCCTTCCCCAGCTATAAAATAACCATACATCTTGTGGATGTTTTTCATAAAGGTGCCGGTATTGGAAGATTTATTGATTTTATCTTCCGTTTTTTTAAGAATATGTTGTTTCCCTTCAACCGTTGTACCTTCTTTTATATATTTTTGTATTTCATCATCAATTTCGGCCATTGTAAGTGGGCCTGTTTCAGGATGTATTGTCTCAACCAGTTTCTGAACTGCTTTTAAATTTTCTGCCAAATCTTCATCTGTTTTGTTGTGATTATCATCTAATGATAATAGCTCTGATAAGCTTATCCCCGTACCCGCTGATAATCGTTGTAAATGATTTAAATTAACTTTTCTTTTGCCATTCATAATTTTAGATAATGTTGCATGATCAATATCTGACAGTCGCCCCAGTTCTCTTAATGATACTTTTCTGTCTGTCATCACTTTCTTCAAATATTTACGTAATCGTTCTTGATCACTCATATCATCACCACTCTTTTCCTTATAACATAACGAATGTAATATATCGGTGACAATATGTCAACACTGTGATAGATTAGATAAATCTGTTTCATAAAATTATTTAGGAAGAAGTATATCTATGAAAAGAACATTTGGCATCACAGGATCCGTATTTTTATTGATATTTTTAGGAATTACCGTTGGAGTGATTACAGAAAAACAATGGGTATACACCTTTGATATCACATTGATCAATTTCATTCAGGCTCATATCACACCTTCTCTGACTGCTGTTGCGTCAACATTAACCGACATTGGCGGCGTTCGTGAAATCATTGTAGTCACTATTCTTGTTACAATAGTGCTTTGGATCAGAAGAAGATATATTGCAGGATTATGGCTGGGCGGCACAGTACTTCTTTGTGTCGTCATACTTACATTTATGAAAATTCTTGTTGGACGTGAACGGCCTGATATCCTGGTGATTGCCACGGAACAATCACAAAGTTTTCCAAGCGGACATTCCACCCTCTCCACTGTCTTCTATGGATTGCTTGGACTCACTTTGTTAATGCTAATTAAAAAAATTTGGCAAAAAATTATTATTGTGACAATTATTTCACTGATTATCAGCTTCGTGCTGCTTTCAAGAATTTATTTAGGCGCACATTTCCCGACAGATGTCTTGGGCGGTTTTTTCTTTGGATTGGCGAATATTTTCATCTCCCTCTCTGTATATCAGCTTTCTTTACCTTGTTTACAGAAGTTACTGTTCCAATGGAAATTAAACGACCGAAGTCCGATTCTTTTTAAATGAATCCACAACTTCACATACCAATTCTGTTTATTGTAAACACCATTATTAACGTCTAAACTTATGTATGAGGATATATACGGAGGAGATATTATGAACATAGGGTTGATCGGGTCTGGCGCTATCGGACAGTATTTATTGAAAAAGATCAATAAGGAAAACCATCCGGAACTGAATATCAAAAATATACTGGTGAGGAACAGAGAGAAGTATCAGTCACTTGAGTCTGAATATGGTATTGAATTATATACTGATTTAGAAGCGTTTCTATCGACAGATATCGATATGGTCGTTGAAGCGGCAAACGTAGAAGTAGTGAAGTCCGTATTGCCGGAAGTGCTTAAGAAAAAGGATACGATGCTGCTCAGCACACAGGCGGAACTGCCGTCCGGCGCCATCGGCGGACTGGATTTAGTTCAAAATGCAAAGTCACATGGCAATTTAAGCAGTGTCGAGCTAACCACTCGTAAACCCGCAGCATCATTAGTGGATGAAGATATTCAGGAAGAACAGGTTGTATTTGAAGGAAAGGCTTTCGAGGCCATTGAAAAATTCCCTAAAAATATGAATGTATCCATTATTTTATCTCTCGCAGGTTTGGGAATTGATCAGACGAATGTCAGACTGATTGCAGATCCTGAAGCAGATAAGAATATTCATCAGATAAAACTTTCCGGTGATTTTGGCGAAGCGGAATTAACAATTAAAAATGAACCATTGCCTGAAAACCCGAAAACAAGCGCTCTTGCCACTCTCAGCATCCTCGGTACACTTGAGAGAATCCAGTCGAATATTAAATATGGAAGCTAAATCTTTAAAATAAGAGACTGCAGAATTGTGATTAAAATTCTGCAGTCTCTTTTTAACTTTTAAAAATTGACCTGGGTCAAGGAATTTATAAAAAATAAAACACATAATGAAAAAGAGGGGTGTTTATCTTGAGTTGGACAATTCACCAGACAGTGCTCTGGATTCATATATTTCTTGCGATCAACTGGGTCGGTGGTCTTTTATTCGTCGGCTGGGGTGTGTTTCCTGCAATAAGATTACTCGGTATCCAGGATGGCCGCAGGATGGTCAAGGCTGTTATGAAACACAGTCATTACCTTTTCACTTTAGCAGGGGCCGGTGTTATTTTGACCGGAATTTTACTTGGCACTTGGCTGGGCCTGGTAAAAAATATGGAAGCATTATGGCACACTACCTACGGCAACCTGTGGTTCACCGCGCTTATCATCGGCATCATCACACTTTTATGGGGGACTTTTGTGGGATATCCATATGCGATGAAAGTACTTTCCAATAATCATATTTGGGACCGTGCCGTCGCCGGCAACGGATTCCCTCTGGGAAAGGCATTGTTCAAACTTATCATGGTTGAAAGTGTCGAAGGTATCGGTTTCGTTGTTCTCCTGGCACTTATGATCATGCTTTAAAAAGGAGATGTCTACCATGACACAGTTATTCGGTTACAAAGATATGAGCTCGGATTATCATTATCATTCAGACTGGTTCCGTATCATCCGTCCGGTGACTTTAACCGCTTCAATCATGCCGGTTACTGTCGGAACCCTTCTTGCAGCACAAATTAGCGATTTCAACATTACACGGTATGTCATTCTGCTTATCACTAGTGTTTTGATACAAGCAGCAGTCAATATGCTGAACGATTATTTTGATTTTATGAAAGGCCAGGAAGAGGACAAATGGCACGATGTCAATTCGTCCAATTCCTGGTTCACACCACTTTACAGTCAGGTCCCAATCGTATCGCTATCCATTGTTGCGGTCGTTTCGTTACTGACATTGTGGCTTGCTGCTGAAAGCAGCTATTGGATTATTCCACTTGGAATCATTGGGTTTATTTTAGGATATCACTATTCGGCTGGCATTAACTCACTGGCCAGTCTCGGTCTCGGTGAAATTGCAGGCGCAATATGTCTCGGTCCCCTGCCACTGATTATTTCCATGCTTGTACACGGCGCACCTGTCAGCTGGGACATGCTGCTGTATTCTTTGCCGTTCGCATTATTGATGGGCACAATGGTGCTGACAAATAATATACGGGACATTAAAAAAGACAGTTCGACGCGTAAAACAGTGGCAATCAGAATCGGCAAACAAAAAGCTGTTTATTTGTTGATCGGTATTCTGGCGTTGACATATATCAGCAGTATATTAATATACTCATCATTCTGGGTATTACTCTCACTCCCTGCAGCCATCGCACTTATCCGTCGTTTCTATCGGACAGAAGGCCCCAACCCAATGGGTATAGCCGGACAGCACCACCTCTTGCACAGCCTGACCATCATATTCACAGTACTCATATAGATGAAACCCGCCGGACTATATCTTTAGCCCGGCGGGTTTTTATTGTCACTTGCATGTTTAATATCTACTCAAAACATAGAAAAAAGCAGTCACTTCCACCAACTGGGTGACTGCCTTTCTATATCATAATCAAGTTATTGCGTCTTTATTTCTTCGGCTGTCAATATAAATCATGATTGAAACAACCAATATGATACAAATCAAATTTTTAGCAAATAATGGCACAGGAGAAATGTTGACAAGGAAACCTACGCCTAATGCCAGTAAACCGTACCACGGCAATTTACCCGCGAACTGTACAAATACCGCTCCGAAAATCGCCGGCAATACATACGGGAAAACTTCCTGGATGCTTTCCGGAATGACTGTCAAGAGCCAGAGTCCTGCGATAATGACCGGTACCAGTATGAGCTTATTCACTAATGAGGCTGCGCTTATACCAAGGGTCGCAACGACTTCCCCTTTTTCTGAACTTGGTTCCACGCCTACCGCTTCCTGACATGCCGCCACCGCAGGCAGGCACATGTTGGAAATGTTACCGGTAAAGAAGGCGATGTATGTTCCTGCCGAACCTAAAACCGGATAATACATGATCGGCTCCAGAAACCATACAACACCTATGACCGCTGCATAGGCAAAGAATGCATTCAATATTAAAGGAAAACCTGGATGGTATCCCATGACGAATGAAATATAGAGAGGCAGCGCAAAAGAAATCAAGATACCCAGACTGAGGGTTAATCTTCCCCAAAAATGTGTTGATTTAGCATAACTATCCATTTTTAATACCCTCCTAAACTATAAAATATACTGCAATCAGACTGATTAGAATTGAGAAGCCGAGCGACCATTCCTTTAACCAGTTGATACCTTTCTTATTGGCAATCAGATTGATGACAAATGAAACGACCATTGCCACGACACCTGTGAGGACATATGGCAAACCATTTAAAAACTCACTTGTTAACAGTGATCCGAAGATGGCTATCATGGCGCCGCTCGCGACTATGCCCAATATATGTTTCCCTTTCGGCTTTGCACTTAACTTCGCCTGGATTTTATCGAGTGAAGGCGTTGCGATCACTGTGAAAATCATCCACCCCGCACCACCGATACAGAGCACCCATACGATCAGGCTGAATATTTCCGGTGTAAATTCGGCGCCTCCGAGCTGGGCACCTGCCGCCTCAGCTGACAGTTGTGCACCCACACTTTCAATCGGCGCAGAACCGATGACCCCGATACGCATCATGGTCAATGGATTACCAATCAGTGAGATGAGGGAGACAGCAACAATGATGATCCCTATGGATGGACCGATTGCTGTGATTGCCCCGGTTTTTATCGAACTGTTTATCTCCTGCTTTGTCAGACCTACATCTAACGCCCTTTTTCTGGACATCGATAAAAATTTAATCCCCTGGAAAATGACCAGCGCGATGATTGCCGATGCGAAAATCCAGACTACAGGGTGGTTTGCGAATTCCATACCTGTCATAATATGACCTCCTTATTTTCAGCTGTTTAATCTGTTCAGCACTACATCACCGAGTGTTTTGGCACTGACAAGCAATGCACCTTCGTTTACATCGAACTTCGGATGATGGTTCATATATACTTCTTCAGCACCTTCAGGCTTGGAACCGACCATGATGAAAGTACCCGGGAATTTCTCTGTATAGTAAGCAAAGTCTTCTGAACCGCTGACCGGTCTTGGATGAAGTATTTCATTAACATAGGAACCTTTGCTTTCGGTTAAGATTTCTTCAACAATTTGTGTTTCTTTCGGATGGTTGTATGCAACAGGATAATCATATACATAATCAAGGTCACACTCGACATCAAATGTACTCTCGATGCCCGCCACCACTTTTTTCATGGCTTCATGAACAGGTTCTTTATTATAGCCCTGCAAATAGCGCACAGTACCTCTTAATGTCACTTGATCCTGTATGACATTGTATCCACCCGGCGCTTCCATAGCAGTTACGGAAACGACTACAGAGTCCATCGGATTCATCCTGCGGGAAACGATGGTCTGGGCATTTGTTATGAAGTATGCTCCTGCAACGAGCGCATCTTTTGTATTTTGCGGCATCGCGCCGTGGCCGCCGTGACCTTGTATGCGAAGGTCGAAGTTGGAGCGTCCGGCCATCGCATTCCCTTCAATCAGAGCGATTTGCCCGACTTCTATGTTCGGGAAGATATGAATGCCGTACACTTCGTCCAGGTCGTCCAGAATACCTGACTCGACAATACTTTTTGCACCACCCGGCGGTACTTCTTCCGCATGCTGGTGTATGAGTTTGACCGTGCCTTTCCATTCATCCTTCAATTCGATCAGTGCTTCGCCCAACGTTAATAAGTAGGCTGTATGTACATCATGACCGCATGCATGCATCACGCCGTCTTTTTTCGATTTGAACGGGACATCCGCCTCTTCCTGAATCGGCAGAGCATCAAAGTCCGCCCTCAGACCAATGACCGGCCCTTCACCATTCCCTTTAATCTCAACGATGATACCGTAACCGTTTCCAACATTCGTTGTGACTTTTACATCTTTATCTTTGTAGAAATCAGCAATGTAGTTCGCTGTTTCTTTCTCTTGAAAAGAGAGTTCAGGATTCTCATGAAGATACCTTCTCATCTCGATCATCCGTGATTCTTTTTCTTCCAACTTTTGAAAAAGCTTTTCTTTTAAAGCCATTTTTAACATCCTCTCCACCTTATATTTTTAAAGTGTATCATATAAATATATTTTAACAACTGAATATTCCGACTATACAGAGTGAATCATTATAATCTCATAATCTATTTTTATGCAGTATTTACTTTCACCCGGTCTATTTAAAACATAAAAATCCCGTTACGGCACAATATTTGTGTACCGTAACGGGAGATATTTTATCAGTTGAGTAAATACAAATTCCTCGTTGCACGGGACGCCAGTACATATTTGATCAGCGGCAGATCATCATAAAATGCCAATTCGGTAATGATGACAGTGTTGTACTCAAAGCCTTTTGATAAATAGTAGGGCAGCACCAGATAGTCCTGGTTATAGATGGTGTCGACCTCCTGCAGGTTCTTCAGGCCCGGAATATCATCTTTCAGATGTTCATATATTTCATCCGCCGCTTCTCTTGACGGCGTAATGATCGCCATCTGTTCCGGCAGGTTTTCAGCAATCATCTCTCTGATATGCGCCGCTTCATCCTCTGTGCGGATGAACTGTACATCCTGTCCGTCAACAGAGACGGAGTCGATTCCGCCAGGCACGATCGTGTTCAAATAATCATTGATCTGATTGGTCGAACGGTATGATTTCTGAAGCTTCATCATATGATGGTCTTCCACATCAAGATCTTCACTCCGGACCGGATGGATCTGCTGATTCTTATCGCCGAGACTCGTAAATGTCGCCTTACTGTAGTAATCCGTCATCACGGCATACTGGATATTCGAGTAATCCTGGACTTCATCAATGATAACGTGGCGCATCTTCTTGTCGGATATATCAAGAAGATGGATGTACAGATACATCATCGGCGCAATATCCTCATACATGAAATTATTGCGTTTGACGTTTTCTATCGTTTTACTTCTGACTGCTTTATCGGTGAACGACCGCACATACAGTTTCTCAAGCTGGACGAACCTGAACCTGCGTATCTGCTGGTGCACTCTCGCAAGCGTCTGCGTCGCATAATCATTCGCCATTTTCTGCAGCTCTTCCTTTTCACCGATATACTCACGCTTAGCATCCAGTTCTTTAAACTTCTCGTTTGTCAGCCATTTCAGCTCGCGCTGGTACATATCCAGTAAATATTCATAGATTTTATGCAGGCGGCGGGAGACCGGATGCTGAGACAAGTTATTGTAAAATACTTTTTCAATCATCTCTTTGGCAATAAAGGTCTTCGTGCCGTACTTAAGGTCTCTGAAGTACATGCCGCCCTCGCCGAGCGTGGCCATATACTGCTTCAGGTGCTCGAAATAAGCCTTCGATGTTTTATAACGGTAGGCAGAGCCGTCTTCGCCGTTCAGCCTCTGAATATTATCAGCCAGCGATTCAAACTGGCGGCCGTTGAAATACGGCACTTCGTTCAGCATGCGATAGAACGTCATGTTTTTCACGTTATCCTCACCGAGCTCTGGCAGTACATCCGAAACGTAGTCATTGAACACTTCGTTCGGTGACATGAGCAGTATATTGTCCGCTCTCAGCTTTTTTCTGTATGTGAACATCAAGTACGCGATACGCTGCATCGCGAGTGACGTCTTTCCGCTTCCCGGCGGCCCGTACACAAGCGTGTTCTGATTCAGCGGCTGGCGGATAATGATATTCTGTTCACTCTGAATGGTCGCCACGATATTTTTCAGCTTTGAACGGGAGGAGTCCGTAATCAGCTGCTGGAGCATATCATCCCCGATATACAAGTCACTGTCGAACATGTTCAACAGCTCGCTGTTTTCAATCTGGAACTGACGCCGCAATGAGACATCGGTTTTTATTTTCGAACCGTCCGGAATGGTATACGACAGTTCTCCGACTCTGTTTTCATAAAACAGGCTCGCGACCGGCGAGCGCCAGTCGTAGATCAGTATATCCTGGTTGTTGTCCTGGATGGTCGCGTTGCCGATATAGATCGGTTCACCGTCTGCGGTCAGCCTGCCGAAATATGGCTTTTTAATCATGCGGGAAGTGACGTCCAGCATCTTTTCTATATGGTTGTAGTTCGTTTCTGTCATGCGCATTTCAGGCAGCATCGAGATGAAATCCATAACATTCCCGTCTTCAAAATCGAATGTGTTGGATACATCGTCGTTGAGCATTTTCCGTGTGTCCAAAATATCAGTCGAGGTCTTGTTCTGCTGCTGATTTAAACTCGCGTTGTATGCTTTTAGGAAGTTCACCGTAAAGTTCAGCTGGTTCACTTCAAGTTCAAATTCATTCCCCATCATACCGCTCCTTTTTATATAAATGCATTGCTTATCATACAACGATTCCGGCTGAATGAGTAGTCTTATTATCGTTGAATTTATATGCTATAATGGACTTGTTAAATAAAGTGCCCTTCCCACGTATTTTCGCGTGCGGGAAGGGCTTTTCTTTTCTCTCATGCTAACATATTAATTCGCTGTGTTCTCTTCCAGAAACTCAAGCAGGATTCTGTTGCTTTCTTCACCTGCCTGCACGTTCGCTTGTTCCGTACCGCCCATCATCATGCCGGCAATCGCCGTCGGTCCTATAAACAGGTGACCGGCATCTTCAAAGATTTCCACCTGTGCATTATCATCCAGCGCTTCACCGATTTGTTCCGCCATGACGTCGCCCTGCCACATCGCATCATCTCCGCCTGCAAACAGCAGCGCCTGTCCGTCAAAGTTCTCCGTTTCGATTTTCGCCGCTTCAGAATTATCATTCATTTCAACGGCCGATTCATATGTTTCCCTATACTTCACAGGATTCAGGACTAGAGAATCAAACATTGTACGTGCAAATGCACCCAAATCGGACTGAGTGATATCTATATACGGCAGCTCTTCCCCGTCATATGTCCAAGATGATGCCATATCCCCTTCGAATGACAGTCCCATGAAGACATAGCTGGATGGTGTATATAAAATCAAATTGCTGATTTCATCATAATAGTTCGTGAGTACCAGTCCGAGCTCGGCACCTTTCGATGCCCCGAGCAATGTGATGTCCGTACCGGTTAGATCTGCATACTCCAGGAAATCTCCGAAAAATTCCAGCGGCACCCTGTTCAGTTCATCCACCTGATTGTCTGCACCAAAAAAGAACATGGCATAGACCTCATAGCCGTTTTCAGCTAAAAATTCCGCAACATCCGTGTTCGGACTCCCTTCCGAACCACCGAAGACCGCAATCGGTTCTGCATCATTCGGGTCATCCGGCACAAAATGAAAACCATTGGCTGCGCCGTGTTCGAAATGTTCGACCGTACCGCCTTCAAATCTCTCGGGATAATTCGAGAGGTCATTCACATCTTCCAAATGCCCGTCAAATCCCCACTTCTGGCTGTTATAAAAACGCATCGCAAATACAGCGGCAACGATCAGAATAATGATAACAACAATACTCAATATTATTCTTATTAATATTCTTAATATCTTTTTCATACGTATCCCCCCTGTTCCAATTTTAAATCTCCTTCAGACTTTGTATATTTACCATTATAATATATTATTTCTTCATTAAATTCATTTCACATCATTAGACTGATCAAATGTATTCGGTTTTACTTAAGACAAGATAATCATTCAATGCAGTATATGAAATGCGGATGACATTGATTTAAAGAAATGGAGAGAAGGGGGAACGGATATGAATAAAGGTAGATATACCACACTGCCCGGGCAGGATATTACTGTATTCTTAATTGGGATGTACGTTAACAAATGGTATGCCATTCATAAATGACTGCCCGTCTTCACCGCAATGCCGCCGATGGTTGCCGAGCTTATGAGACATAAAGAACTTGGATGTTTATCTTATGAGATGTTTTTTAAATACAGAGGTAACATGCTCGTCCAATATTGGGAATCTGAAGAGAAATTATTAGAGTATGCAAAAATGCCAAAACATCTGAAAGCATGGAAGAGATTTATGAGAAGGATCAAAGATAATGACGCTGTGGGATTTTATCATGAGACATATAACGTCAAACAAAATCAGTATGAAAACATTTATCTTAATATGCCGGATTTCGGTCTTGGTAAAGCTTTAGGCACAGAGATTGTCAATAAACACACACATACAGCAAAGCAGAGATTAAAATCCCGAGGTGAGAAAAATGGAGTTCAATAATTTAATACCGGAACTGACCGTGTCTGATATAGAAAGAACCAAATCATTCTATCTTGATGTACTTGGATTTGATTTGGAGTATGAAAGAACAGAAGATAAATTCATCTTCCTGTCCCTTGAATATATACAGATAATGTTTGAACAATTCAGCGAAGATAGCTGGAATGTCGGGGATTTGGATCACCCGTACGGCCGGGGCATAAATTTTGAAATGTGCATTTCCAATGTTGAAGAAAAGTATGAACAGATCATTGATTTTGGAGTGAAACCCTACAGAGAAATGAGTTACAGCACTTACCGCCAGGATGAAAATGAAATACTGCAGAAAGAATTCCTGATACAGGATCCCGACGGCTATCTATTAAGATTTACAAATTAGCTGAGGGAACATAATAAAATTATCCCAGTATCGCATAAGTCAGCCAACAATTCACTCTGCCCATTTTTTCATTCTACAATTTCGCCAGTTCATCCATCATTGCCGGACGCTGTTTATATTTAACTCTCCATTTTTCTTCGAGTGCTTTCACCCTCTCCGCACCGCCAGGCAGTTCCCGTATGTCTCTCAGTGTATTGACCACGGTCCGGTAGTTTTTTCGGTTGGAAGCTCTGGCAGCCATACTTTCTATTTCTTTTTCATATTTATCAAGAATCGCTTCAGGATATTTTTCCAGTAATACATCATGATGCTTTTGCACAATATGAGTCCCGGCTGTTTTTACAGCAAAATCCAACAACCTGTCATATAGCCCTTCATTGATGAATAGATCGTCTTTCCCGGAGTAATGAGTGTCTGCCCGCTCGAATATCAATTCCCTTTTTTCAGTCCATTCGTCCTCATTATAAAGTGATTTTAATTCATTGAATAATTTCATATCCCCGGCCAGGCTTAAATTAAGCGTCCATAGTTCTTTCAAATATGATTCCTCTTTCCCCTGCAGCCGGTAGATGTCTTTCAATTTTCTGGAGTACCGGTTCATAATGCCCGGGGATTTAGCATCCACAATTTTCCCCTCTTCCAGTAAATGAACCGCCTTATCATATTCCCCATTCTCCATACATTCGGATACGTAATACTCACGGACCCCGCTGAGGTATGAGTAATCTTTCATAAACGCTTCAATGAGTATCCGGTCTTTATTTAAAGATTTACAGACTTCCAGATACCTCAAAGCCCATTGTTCCATTTCAAAATCTCTGGAGAATGAATCATTCCCCTCTTCAATTTTTTTAAGTTTCTTTTCGGACAGATTCAGTTTCTTTTTAAGGTATTTCTCTTCATTAAAATTTTCAAACAGGAATGTCTCCGTATAGTCTTCTGTCACACCCATGGCTGAAGGATGCCGCTCTCTCACAAGCCACTGAAACACTTTCTTTCTGAGGTCTTCACTGCCCCGCTCAACAATCGTTTGCCAATGATCCATAATATTACTGAGTGTAAATGTAAGGCCGCCGGCAGAATCATCAATGGCCAGATTACCGAGCCGTAGAAATATCTGTTTCGACAAGTCAAAAGCCGCTTCATAATGATTGTTTTCAATCAGCACAGCCACTTCCCCGTCCAGAAAACAGTCCAGGACATCGAACATGTCATTGGCGGCAAAATAATCGACAAATCCCCGGTCCACATACTCTTTGAAGATATCTCTGATCTGATTCTTGTAAAGTTCGATATCCACATCAGACAACTCATGACTCGCCATCATTTTCAGCCGGTTAAACAAGGTCGCATCATCTCTTACAATACTGACCGTCCATTCTCTGAGCACATCCGTCTCCACCTCTTTTATAAAGTTTTCCATGTTCTGCGTTGAACCAGGTTCTGTACTGCGTGCTTTTTCCATGTCATCCAAATAAAATAATACCGCTGCCATATGTTTACAATACTCACCACTGTCTGCATGTGGACAAGTACAGGACAGAGACTCAATTTCATCTGAAAATAGTTCGATCTCCACATGATATATTTCACTGCCTGTTACACTTGCTGAAATATGTGTACTCTTATTTTCAGTCACTGTCACCAAGTCTCTTTGAAAATAGTCATAGCCTCTGTTTAAAATTTTATCCTGAAAATCATTTTCCCAATCCATTATGTTCACCTGCTCCCGATCATATTAATTAATACCATTATAAAGGAGAAAGCGAATCAGTTATAGAATAAACTGTTCCATCTCAATTGCTTTCCAGGCACTCTTACTTACACTTCTTCAAGTTCGTTATACAATGTATTACAAAGGGCCGGGAGTGATGATTATGGCTTTATCTGTAAGAATGTCTCAAGAGGAAGAAAAACTGATTAAAGAATTTGCAACGACGTATAATGTAAGTGTTTCATCGCTGATCAGGACTACGGTACTTGAAAAAATTGAAGATGAAATTGATATTGATTTATACGACAAGGCGATGCCTGAACATTTGAAGAAATGGCTTCAGAATCAGGGATGGAACCTTGATCAAGTACAAAGTACGGTTTGAGAAAAATGCCCGAAAATCGTTAAAGAAAATGGGCCGGCAGCAAAGTGAAATTATACTCTTCTGGATTAATAAACATCTCGTGAACTGCAGTGATCCAAGGATTTTTGGCAGGTCACCCGTGGGCAGCCACAAAGGAAAGTGGCGATATAGAATCGGTGATCACCGGCTCATATGCAACATTAACGATACAACCGTGACAATGGTGGTGTTGGAAATCGGTCACAGAAAAGATATTTATAAATAAAATTCCAATCTCTGAAAGTGCATGTTCCAAATCCGGGACATGCACTTTTGTTTTTGGCACAATGTTTGTGCCAAAGTCGAAGTGTAATTGTATTGTTTACAGATGATTATCGTCCTAATATTAAAGTACAAATAAAATTAATTTGAAGGGGTGACACAAATGGCAGAAGAAACAAAACGTTCAGGCGGTATTCAGCGCAAGGCTCAGGCTTTCGGTTCTTTTCTAAGCAGTATGATCATGCCGAATATCGCAGCATTTATCGCGTGGGGTCTGATTACGGCACTTTTCATCGAAGATGGTTTTTTACCTAACGAAAGCATTGCCGGTATGGTTGACCCGATGATCACTTACCTGTTACCGCTCCTGATCGCATTTTCAGGGGGCCGTCTTGTCCATGACATGCGCGGCGGTGTCGTCGGTGCGACAGCAACGATGGGTATCATCGCCGCTGCAGATTCACCGATGCTGCTCGGCGCCATGATCATGGGTCCGTTGAGTGGTTATTTAATGAAGAAAGTCGATGAATTCCTGATTCCGAGAACAAAACAGGGACTGGAGATGCTGGTCAATAACTTCTCGGCCGGTATTCTTGCATTCTTCTTGGCACTCGGCGGTATGTACGGCCTCGGGCCGCTCGTACTCGGTCTGACAGTCCTGCTCGGCCAGGGTGTGGATCTGATCATCGGCTGGGGCGTCCTGCCGCTCGTCAGCATATTCATAGAACCGGCAAAAGTATTGTTCCTGAATAACGCGATCAATCACGGTGTACTGACACCGCTCGCAACGATTGAATCCTCCGAATTCGGCCGTTCGATTTTATTCACGCTGGAAACCAACCCGGGACCGGGATTCGGGGTACTGCTCGCCTACATGTTCTTTGGTAAAGGAACGGCGCGTGCAACGGCTCCTGGAGCGGCATTCATCCAGTTCGTCGGCGGTATTCACGAAATCTACTTCCCGTACATCCTGATGAAACCGATGCTTTTAATCGCGGTCATTCTTGGTGGTGCATCCGGCATCATGACCTACAGTCTGCTTGACTTCGGACTTGCAGCACCGCCGGCACCGGGCAGTATTATCGCTTACGTACTGACAACTCCGGGCGGGGAATATCTGCCGATGGTTCTCGGTGTCGTTATTGCAACCGCAGTATCATTTACAGTGTCTGCACTGATTCTGAAATTCACTGGACAGCCTGAAGGCGATCTGTCTGCAGCGACGACACAGATGGAAGAACAAAAAGGCAAGAAATCTTCAGTCGCGGGCACACTTGCCGCTGAAGACGAAGATTCAGAAGCCGAGAAAGCACTGAAAGAAGAGAGCACGGATGTGGATGACAGCATCGATTATACGAATGTCGATAAAATCGTCTTCGCATGTGACGCCGGAATGGGATCAAGCGCCATGGGAGCCGGCATGCTCAAAAACAAGTTTAAAAAAGCAGGTCTCGATATTGATGTGACCAACTCGGCCATCAATCAGCTAAAAGGTGACGAGGACATCATCATTACGCAGAAAACACTGACTGAACGCGCGGAAAATAAAGTGCCCGAAGCGCACCATATTTCGGTGGATAACTTCCTGAACAGTCCGAAGTATGAGGAATTGCTTGAAGAATTGAAGAAACATCAATAAACTGAGTTTAAACTAACCGAATATCAATCAGGGGGTGCCATTATGATCAGTTCAAGAGAAAAGAAGATTATCACTGAACTCATTTATCATAATGGCACTTTTCTGTTGATTAAAGAAATCGCCTCAAAGCTCGGCGTATCCTCACGCACCGTCCACCGTGAACTGAAAAATGTGCGGGAAACGCTGAAGTCACTGAACATTACACTCACAAGCGAATATAAACGCGGCATCGGCATCGATATCTCTGCGCTCGAACGGGATACGCTGACACGCTATATCGCACAAAATTCCGCCAAGGACTTGAGTTCGGAAGAAAAACAGGTGGCACTCATCTATAATTTGATGCTCTATCCGGACGGGACAAAGAAAAGCGCGCTTGCTGTCGAGCTCGGTGTCAGTGAACATACACTGGATGAGCTGATCAGCCATTTGAACGACGACCTTTCACATTATGAGCTGTCCATTACCAAAGACCGGCAGAAAGGCGTCAGACTGATCGGCGACACGCTCAGCAAACAGAACTTCCTGACCAACATGATGGTGAGCGAACTGAATTCCAACAGTATATATTCAGTCATTGAAAACAACTTCGTTTTCAGCTCCCTGATCAATGATAAGCTGCTCGGCATTTTGGAAGTCGATAATATTTTCAAAGTGGAACGTCTCCTGATGGACGAACTGGACATCCTCCCCTACCAGCTGACGGAAAATGCCTATTTGAATTTAACACTGCACATCGTCCTGGCGATTGAACGGACGATGAATACGCAGACTGTTGAAATAAAGCCCTCGATCAAAGAGGAACTCGCGAACACAGAGGAGTTTGAAGTCTCGAGAGCACTCACCATAAAAATCCAGGAAGAATTCGACATCAAATTCCCGGAAGAAGAAGTTTATTTTATAACGATGCATTTAAGAGGCAGTAAAAGAAAATATCAGGCAGACGGCAGTTCCCGGACGATTGAAGAACAGACGGCGAGATTCATCAACCTTGTCAGCGAAAAGATGGAGTATCCGTTTTATGCCTATCCGGAACTGAAAGAAGGGCTCATCCTTCATATAGAACCGACGCTCCACCGTCTGGAATCCAACATCATTACGGCGAATCCGCTGCTTGAAGTGATCAAAGACCAGTACCCTGACCTGTTCAAAGCAAGCGGGGAAGCATTCGGTGAAGCGTTCGGCATTGAAAATGTCGATGAACCGGAAATCGGATTTTTAACGATCCATTTCGGCGGTATCCTAAAAGCGAATCCGCCCGTCGAAATTACGACGGTGTGTTCTTCGGGCATCGGTACAAGCAGAATTTTAGCGAACCAGCTGAAAACACATTTTCAAAATATCTATATAAAACGTGAGCTGTCCATCTCAGAACTGGCAGATACGGTACTTGGCGACAATGACCTTGTTTTAAGTACAGTCCCGCTGGATATAGACAACTATATATTGGTGACGCCGCTGCTTGATGACTACAGTATTAAAAAGATATCCGAAGCCATCGGTGAGAGCGAAACGAACGAGAGCGTCAATATACAGGGAAGCGGGTATCTTAAAAGTGAAGCGATCAATATCGATAAAATACTGCAGGCGACAGAGCTGTACCATTTTCAGAGGACTATCCATTTAAATGAGAAGATGCCCTCTCTCGACGCAGTCGCATATATTTTGGAAAACCATTCCGGCATTGAAGATATTGAACCCATTATGAATATCATGAATGAACGGTACGACATGACCGGTTTTATCATCGGAGAAGAAGGATTTTCATTCCCGCATGTAAAGTCGGAGAAGATTTCAAGGCATGAACTGATCGTCGTCACAAACGATCACGGTCTGACCGATAAAAATTACCGCGGGGCGCCCGTGACAGTCAGCCATCAGATGATACTCCTCGTGCCGGAAGATACACTGATCAACGATCTGATCAGCGATATCAGCATCCTGCTCGGTGAACATTACGATGATATCGGTGCAGTGACAAACAGCGGAAAAATTAATGAAACCATTAGGAAATATATTAAAAACAGTTACAGAAAGGACTAAATAATATGATCAATAAAGAAAATATCAAACTGAACCAAAATGTGCCAACTAAAGAGGATGCGGTGAAAGCAGCAGGCCAGGTCCTCGTCGAACAGGGCGCGGTTGAGCCGGCTTACATCGACTCCATGCTTGAACGTGAAGGCGTCGTATCAACATTCATGGGCAATGGCCTTGCGATCCCCCATGGCACGGAAGAAGGCAAGTCCTCCGTTATAGAAAGCGGACTGTCTCTCATCCAGATTCCTGAAGGCGTGGACTTTGACGGTAACGAAGTCAAAGTCGTCCTCGGCATTGCAGGGAAGGAAAATGAACACCTTGAGCTGCTGCAGAAAATCGCGATCATCTTTTCCGAGGAAGAAAATGCGGAAAAAGTGATCAATGCATCTTCAGCAGAAGAAATCATCGAGATATTTGAGAGCGAGGACGATTGATATGAAAGCAGTCCATTTCGGCGCGGGCAATATCGGCCGCGGATTTATCGGAAAAGTGCTGCATGACAACGGTTATGCTGTCACTTTTGCCGATGTGAATGAAGAGATCATCAATGCACTTAATAACGACGGACAGTACACCGTCCATATTGCTGAAGAAAACGGTGCATCATACACAGTCGATAACGTCAGCGGCATCAACACGACTGAACAGAATGACGATTTGAAAAATGCGATATTGGAAGCGGACATCATCACCACCGCAGTCGGCGTCAACATTTTGCCGATCATCACAAAATCCATTGCCCCCCACTTAAAAGCACGCGCAGCGACAGGCCGGCCGCTCAATATCATCGCCTGTGAAAATGCAGTGATGGCGACAAATGTACTGAAAGAAGCCATTCTAAATGAAACCGGTGATATTGACGCCGGCGCTTTCGGATTCCCGAATTCAGCAGTGGACCGCATCGTGCCGGTTCAGACAAATGATAATATGCTGGATGTTAAAGTCGAACCGTTTTTCGAATGGGTCATCGAAGAAGATGCCTGGGCAGGCGATGCCAAACTCGATGGTGTGACGTATGTCAAAGACCTCATGCCTTATATAGAAAGAAAGCTCTTTACAGTCAACACGGGTCATGCAGCCATCGCCTACTACGGCCGCACCATCGGCATGGAAACAGTCTCTGAAGCGATGGAAGACGACAAGGTGGAAGCATTCCTTAAGGAAGTGCTCGATGAAACAGCGGTCTATCTTACCGAAGTTTACGACTTCACCCGGGAGGAACAGAGTGATTATATCAATAAAATCATTGCCCGCTTTAAAAATACCCATCTGTCGGATGACTTGAACAGAGTCGGCCGCGGCGTGCTCAGAAAGCTCAGCCCGAACGACCGCATCATCAAACCGCTGCACTATCTTTACGACAATGACCTGAAACATGACGCACTGGCAAAACTTGTTTCCCATGCACTGCAGTTTGATAACCTGGATGATCCCGAGCAGCTCAGAATGACTGAAATGATCAAGGATGAAGGTATTGCAGAATTCGTTAAGATGCATACCGGCCTGCCTGAAAAGCTAGTCAGGGAGATTATGGAAAGTTAAATTTTATAGCATAAAAACAGGAGTGTATTCCTATAATTTCGGAATGCACTCCTGTAATTTTTAATAATCCATAGACATTACCTTGTAAATTTATAACCCACACCCCATACAGTCTGTATGATTTCAGGAGAAGATGGGTCTCGTTCAATTTTTTCTCTGACTTTTCGTATGTGAACAGTAATTGTAGTATTGTCACCTACAGCTTCCAACCCCCAAATTTTTTCAAATAACTCTTCTTTGGTAAATACCCGATTTGGATTGATGGCCAGAAAGTGTAACAAATCAAACTCTTTAACTGTCATTTCAACATTTTCTTCATTGACCATTACATTTCTTGAATCCACATTTATCATGACATTATTAAATAAAAGAATATTTTCAGCTTTATCTTTATTTGTCAGACGTTCATAGCGGGATATGTGCGCCCGGACCCTGGCTACCAGCTCATTTGGATTGAACGGTTTAACAATGTAGTCAGCAGCACCATGACTGAATCCTTTGAGCATTTCTATATCTTCACCTTTGGCAGTCACCATTAAGATTGGGATATCATATTTTGCATCAATCTTTTTGGACAAATCCAGTCCACTACCATCAGGCAGCATTAGATCCAGAATGATTAATCGATATTCTTTCGATTGAATTTTTGAAGTACCTTCTTCAATAGACATCGCAAGATCACAAATAAATCCATCAAGTTCCAGATAATCTCTTTCCAGTTCAGCAATATGTGCTTCATCTTCAATAATCAATATATCACTCATACTCATTCACCTGCTTCAAATTGAATATCACAATTGTCCCTTCATTTTTCTTACTATCTACACTGACTTCCCCGCAGTGCTTCTCAATAATTCTTTTTACTATAGAAAGTCCGAGACCACTTCCCCCTGTGCTTGAGTTTCTTGACTGATCGGCACGATAAAAGCTGTCAAATATATGATCGATGTCTTTTTCATCAATCCCAATACCATTATCGTGGATTTCTATTATCGAAAAGCCATCCTCTTCCAATAAAGAGATATTGATTTCTGTATTTTCCGGATTACTGTATTTAATCGCATTATCAATCACATTGGCCAGGGCTCTGTATAATTGCTCCCTGTCTGCGGAAACTATATGATTATTACTTTCTTCTGTCGTAAAATAAAGTTGCTGTGAGTCGGTGAGATCCAGAGTATACTCAGAGACAATATCCTGAAGAAAGCGCTCCAGATTCACTTTTGTAAATTTGAAATCTATTTCTTCCAAGTCCAGTTTGGAATACATAAATAGATCGTCTATCATATGTTCCAGCCTTGAAACCGAGTGTTGAATCACAGATGTATACCGTTCCAACTTTTCAGGTGTATCAGCCACTCCATCTTCTATCCCTTTTACGTAACCTTTAATAGAGGTGAGCGGTGTCTTCAAATCATGAGACATGCCTGCCATTAATTCCTGGCGGTTTATAAAATAAGTTTGCTCTTTTTCACGTGCCTTTTTTAATGATACTCTCATAGATTCAAATGATTCCGCCAGCTCGCCAATTTCATCTTTTCTATCTATCAATATTTTCTGTTCTAAATTACCTTCTTTAATCTGTTTGATATGTTCGTTCAACTTTAAAACAGGTTTTATAATATTTCTTGATAACATCAGGGACAATAAAAGATTTACTATGATAACCACTATTATAAAAGTGGCCAGACGATATACAGCGAAAGTGTCTGCATTATTGTTGAAGATAAAGAATATGAAAAAAGCCAGTATGATATCGACAACAAATATTGAAAGGACGGGAATAACTACCAATGCAATATTTGATAAAATAAGCTTCATTTTTATAGACATGCTGTCACCCCAATCTGTTTCATAATCTGCTACTGCCATTATAACCGATGAGATGACTTCAATGCTTTTCATGAAAAATACGCCTTTATCTCCATATGCTTTTCAATAGTTGATTTAATACCCACGTTACAGCCCCCAGAACAATGCCCATCACCACACCGGTTGTGACGCTGCTTAAAAATGCAAAAATTCTGATGATTATATTAGAAGCCAGATCAGGTAATTCTGTTAAATTCCCTCCTAATTGTACGCCTTCGGGAAATGACTGCGTCCAAAGTATCTGATGTGTAATTCCCAGAATCATTCCATAAATACTGCATAGGAACAGCATGGAAAGGAATGGTGCTTTAGCATTTTTACTTAAAATATAAATTATCCATACAATGACCGGGATGACAACAAATAATAAGTTAACAAACGTACCTTCCTCAATGATTGACAGATCATGCAAAATAACCCTCGGCAGACCAAGCAATGACAAAGGCAACAACTCTAAAATTCCTAATCCTGTTTTCTCTTTTATTATGTTCATATGATAACTCCCTCTCTTAAATCGGATAATTTCATATTAGCCGGTGGTTATTATCATATTTTTATGTAATTATTAAATATTTCTTAAATAGTTTATTTGGGAATAAAATTAAGAGTGTCTGCTTTTGTTTTCTCATGACGCCGATTGTAAAATTAAGCTAGACACATAAAGAAAGCCACTCGTGATACACTCAAAATGTATTTCCGACCAAAGAAATCATAGGAGTGATCACGAATGACCTACACCCATCTTAGCACGGATGAACTTGTAATTATAGAATCTTATTTCCATCAGAATGCCTCTGTATCAAAGATTTCAGAACAGATTGGCCGAGCACGTCAGACCGTCCACAATGTAGTCACTTTCCTGAAAGACGGTCACACCGCATTGGATTTCTATAAGCGCTACAAGGCAAACAAGCAGCGTTGCGGTCGAAAACAGACGGTGCTGTCGAATGATCAACGCGCATATGTGGCAGAAAAGGTCGCGCAAG
>NZ_JCANUC010000016.1:0-72008 GCF_059568765.1 Lacicoccus kunmingensis DSM 17847
AACCGGCAATATGGAGCGATTTAATCACTTGATTCACACATCATCGGAACACCCACTGTCCTCGGGGATGCGCAGGGTGTTGCGTACGTTTAAAAAGTACAGTCCGTATATCCAGAACACACTGGCCTATCCAACACTCACAAATGGCCCGCTGGAAGGCATCAATAACAGTATCAAAACATTAAAACGCGTGGCTTTTGGCTATCGTAACTTTGCGCATTTCAGAGATCGTATATTATTAATGACCCGGTTATACCGACCACAAATAAAAAAAGAGTCTAGCTCGCATAAAGCGAGCTAGACTCAAGGATCTCAATGCCCATCAACCTGATTTGACGTAGAGCCTCAATACTCTATGACTTTCATCTTAATACTCCTGATTTTTCCCGCTCTCTTTCGCCATCTCTCACTCTTGAACCTGAGCGTGCATCAAAAGCTTTTTCAGCCAAACCCGCTTCTTTGCGGAGTTCTGATGCCAGGCTCTGGATGTCGGGCATTTTCGAGATGTCGATATTGCCGCCGCTGACGACCACTCCGGTTTTATCGGAATCGATATCGTCATGGTGGCTGAGCAGGCAAGCAAGTGCCGCTGCACCTGCGCCTTCAACTAATGTTTTGCTTCTTTCTAAAAGGTAGATCATCGCATCAGCGATTTCTGGTTCCGATACGCAAATTACATCGTCTACATACTTATTGATTATAGGCAATGTCAACTGACCTGGTTCTTTGACTGCAATCCCTTCTGCGATCGTTGATACATTTTGTAGTCGTTCCACTAGTCCTTGATGATAAGCGTTAAACATTGATGGTGCTCTGTCAGTTTGCACACCAATCACGCGGATGTCAGGATTTATGCTTTTCGCAGCGACGGCAATTCCGCTGATCAAGCCGCCTCCACCAATAGGAACAATCAATGTATCAAGATCTGGTTGTTGTGATAACATTTCAACTGCAATCGTTCCCTGACCTGCCATAATATCGTAGTCATCAAACGGGTGTATATAAGTCGCACCTGTTTCCTGCTGGTATTCAAGAGATGCTTCATATGCTTCCTGAAAGCTCTCTCCCACCAGAATTACTTCCGCGCCGTAGCCCCGTGTCGCTTCAACCTTGTTCGTCGGTGTTGCTTCCGACATGAAGATTGTCGCCTGTGCACCGAGCTGGGACGCAGCAAGTGCCACGCCCTGGGCGTGATTGCCGGCAGATGCGGTCAACACTCCTTTGGATAACTCCTCAGCAGATAATTTCATCAACTTGTAGCTTGCGCCTCTGAATTTGAATGCGCCCGTCTTCTGTTGATTCTCCATCTTCAAATAAACTTCTCTGTTTGTACGTAAGTTCGTAGTATTCGATGTGACTAAAGGCGTATTGTGGATTTTCTGTCCGAGTACCTCCCAGGCATTCTGGACTAATCCACTGGTTAAGAAATCCCCATGCGACCACGCTCCTCATATTGATTAATTTTATCTTCCAACTGCAATGTTAATGATATGTCATCCCAGCCATTGATAAGTTTTTCCTTATGGTATGACGGGATGTCAAATTTATATACTTCACCGTCAGCAGTCACTGTTTGTTCCACCAGATCAACTGACAGTTGGAAGTCTCCACTTTGTGCTTTGTCCTGCCATTCATCGACTTTGTCCTTGTCTGCTTCAATGACGATAATGCCGTTTTTAAAAGCATTACTGTAGAAGATGTCTGCAAAACTCGGTGCGATGATCACTTTGAAACCGTAGTCCAGTAAGGACCACGGTGCGTGTTCCCTTGATGAGCCGCAGCCGAAGTTCTCGCCTGCCACCATGACAGATGCACCTTCATATTTTTCATTGTCCAGGTCAAAATCCTGTCTCAGGCTGCCTTCATCATCGAAGCGCCAGTTATAAAATAAAAACTCTCCGAAACCTGTTCTTTCGATACGCTTTAAAAATTGCTTTGGAATGATTTGGTCGGTATCCACATTATCTCTGTTCAGAGGATATACCTTACCTGTATGTTGCTCTACTGCTTCCATGTAATATCCTCCTCTTAAGAAATTTTCTCTTCCGGCGTGTAACTGCGGACGTCTACGAAACGGCCTTCGATTGCAGCTGCTGCAGCCATTTCAGGGCTGACCAGATGCGTTCTTGCGCCGTTCCCCTGGCGGCCTTCAAAGTTACGGTTTGACGTTGATGCACAGCGGCCGCCGGCCGGTATGATGTCATCGTTCATACCCAGGCATGCACTGCATCCTGCGTCGCGCCATTCAAATCCTGCATCTTTGAAGATCTTATCCAGACCAAGTTCTTCCGCTTCCGACTTCACTAAAAAGGAGCCGGGAACGACAATCGCCTTGATGCCGTCTTTCACTTTCCTGCCTTTGATGATATTCGCTGCACTCTCGAGATCCGGAACTCTCGAGTTCGTACAGGAACCGATGAACACATGGTCGATTTCGATCGATGTGATCGGCTGGTTCTCTGTCAGATCCATATAAGTCAGTGCACGTGTAATTTCATCTTTGTTGTCCACGCCTTCAACGGATGGTGTCGCACCGCTGATTGGTACGACCATTCCCGGGTTCGTCCCCCATGAAACCTGAGGTTCGATTTCAGTCGCATCAATTTCAATGGTCTCATCATAAGTTGCACCTTCATCGGTTGCATATGCCAGCCATTTTTCACTCAATGCCTTGAATTCCTCTTCTTCCTTCGGAACGTAACGGCGTCCTGTCAGGAAATCGACCGTTTTCTGGTCCGGAGAAATAAGCCCGGCTCTCGCGCCGCCTTCAATGGACATGTTACATACCGTCATACGGCCTTCCATTGACAGATCGCGGACCGCTTCACCTGTATACTCTACAACGTAGCCTGCACCAAACTTGACACCGAACTTTGCGATGATCGCAAGAATCAGGTCTTTTGCGGTAACGCCTGCACCGAGTGGTCCGTTCACTTTGACATTCATCGTTTTCGGCCGGTCGCCGTATAAGGTCTGCGTCGCAAGGACATGCTCGACTTCACTCGTACCGATACCGAACGCCAGTGCACCGAAAGCACCGTGCGTAGATGTATGACTGTCTCCGCAGACGATCGTCTTGCCGGGCTGCGTCAGTCCGAGCTGTGGGCCGATGATGTGGACAATCCCCTGGTCGGGGTGGAACATATCTGCAAGCTTCACACCGAAGTCTGCACAGTTTTTCTTCAGTGCATCCATCTGTTTAGCCGAAATTTCATCTTTTACATTTTCACGGTTCTTAGTCGGGACGTTGTGGTCCATAGTTGCGAAAGTTAAGTCCGGCCGGCGAACTTCTCGTCCGGCAAGCCGCAACCCTTCAAATGCTTGAGGAGAAGTGACTTCGTGAACTAAATGTTGATCAATGTATATTAAATCCGGCTGTCCCTCATCTCTATGAACAACATGGTCTTCCCAGATTTTCTCAATAATAGTCTTTTTCTCAGCCATTCCTCATATCAACTCACTTATCCATTTTATTTAATATTGCCTAAAACAACTTCAACCATCTCTTCAGTCGTGACAGTTTTTCCGCCCTCGATATTCAGGTCCATCGTATGATAGCCCGACTTCAATGCGGCATCCACACTGTTCTCGATTGCTTCCGATTCCTCGGACAGATGGAATGTATATTTCAACATCATCGCTGCCGACAGAATCATCGCGAGCGGATTCACTTTATTTTCACCGGCAATGTCCGGCGCTGATCCGTGAACCGGTTCATATAATCCAAAACCAGTACTGTTTAAACTCGCCGAGGGCAGGAGTCCAATCGATCCTGTAATTACCGACGCCTCGTCACTCAAAATATCTCCGAAAAGATTTTCTGTGACAACCACGTCAAAATGGTTCGGGTTCGTAATCAGTTTCATCGCTGTCGAATCGACAAGCGCATGCTCGACTTCAACATCGGGATAGTCGGCGCTTTTCTCATCCACAATTTCACGCCACATGCGGCTGGATTCCAAAACATTCGCCTTATCCACTGAAGTCAGCTTGTTGCCGCGCAGTGTCGCAGCCTGAAAACCGTACTCGACAATGCGTTCAATCTCTTCCCGCGTGTACTGGAGTGTATCGACGACTGAATTGCCCCCGTCTCTCCGTTCACTCGGCTTTCCAAAATAAAGACCGCCCGTCAGTTCACGTACGAATAAAATATCCGTACCGCCGACGATCGCTTCCTTTAACGGGGAAGCAGGGATCAGCTTGTCGAAGACTTTTATCGGACGGAGGTTGGAAAACAGCTCAAGTGCCTTACGGATCTTAAGCAGTCCCTGCTCGGGCCTTAATGCTTTATCAACATTGTCCCATGCCGGTCCGCCGACCGCACCGAGCAGAATCGCATCGGCATTTTTTGCCCGGTCCAAAGTCTTATCATCGAGCGGCGTGCCATTCGCATCACACGCAGCGCCGCCGATGAGACCTTCTTCAAAAGTGAATTCATGATTGTATTTTTCTGCGATCTTTTTTAAAACTTCTTTGGCACCTGCCATGACTTCTGGCCCGACGCCGTCGCCCGGAAGTGTCAGTATATGTTTTTTCATTTCTATGGGCTCCTTTTCGTCAGCTGCTGATGGAAATCGATTTTTCCTGTGTATTCTTGATCAGATAACGGTTCACTGCGTTGATGTATGCATTGGCTGAAGCTTCGATCACGTCCTGGGCTGTACCGCGGCCGTTCATGACCTGCCCGTCCACTTTCAGCTGTACGTGTGCTTCTGCGAGTGCATCTTTACCGCGGCCGACTGAGTTCAACTGATAGTCGATGAGGTTCAGTTCCATATCGATCAGACTCTTGATCGTACCGTAAAGCGCATCGACGCTGCCGTTACCGACTGTCGTATTTGAGATGGTTTCTCCTGCAGGCGTTCTGAGTGATACTTCACTTTCCGTGCCGTTTTCCGGACCGTAATTCACCTGGAAGTTCTCCATCCTATACATAGGAATATCTGCGTCCTCGGTTTTTATTTCCATTAATATCGTATATATATCATCTTCTGTGACTTCTTTCTTCTGATCAGTAAGAAGTTTGAATTTCTTGAATGCGGTGGTGATTTCATCTTCTGAAAGTTCAAGTTTGAACTCTGCCACTTTATCTTTGAATGCATGGCGCCCGGAATGTTTTCCAAGGAATAAAGTATTCTCGGATACGCCGACAAGTTCAGGGGTGATGATTTCATAAGTCTCAGCGTTTTTAAGTACGCCGTCCTGATGAATGCCTGATTCGTGTGCGTAGGCGTTGCGTCCGATGACTGCCTTGTTCGCCTGGATGTACATGCCTGACAGCTTGCTCACGATATCGCTTGTCCGTTTGATTTCTTTTAGGACAAGTGATGTTTCGTACGGGTAGAAGTCCTTGCGGATTTCAAGTGCCACGGCAATTTCTTCAAGCGCCGCATTCCCCGCCCGTTCGCCGATGCCGTTGACGGCGCACTCGACTTGAGTCGCACCGTTTTCAACAGCAGCGATGGAGTTGGCAACTGCCATGCCGAGATCGTCGTGGCAATGACATGAAAGATTGACTTTATCGATGTTCGGGACGTTTTCTGCGATCGTTTTGAACATCTGGCCGTATTCCTGAGGTGTTGTGAATCCTACAGTGTCCGGTAAGTTGATGACTGTCGCACCAGCATCGATAACCTTTTCAATGAGCTTCGTCAGGAAATCGATATCCGTACGTGTCGCATCTTCAGCTGAAAATTCAACTTCAGGGAACATCGTCTTTGCATATGTCACCATTTCAACGGATTTGGCCAACACTTCGTCTTCCGTCATCTTCAATTTATATTCCATATGAATCGGAGACGTTGCGAGGAAAATGTGGATCCTCGGTTTTGCAGTGTTTTTCAATGCTTCATATGCACGGTCGATATCTTTATGATGCGTCCGGGCAAGCGCAGTCACTGAAGAATCTTTGACAGTGTCTGCAATGAGCTTTACCGCTTCGAAATCCCCATCGGATGCTGCAGGGAAACCTGCCTCTATAATATCTACACCTAAGCGTTCAAGCTGCTTAGCGATTTCCAGTTTCTCACTTTTATTTAGATTGACTCCCGGTGACTGCTCACCGTCTCTCAGTGTAGTATCAAAAATTTGAATATCAGCCATTGCCAATCATCCTTTCATTATTTATTCACAGCTTCTCCAACAAACGGCATTAATTCGCGAAGGTCTTTACCAACCTGAGTGATCGGGTGGTTGTATTCCTGATTATTGATTGCGTTGTATCTAGGACGTCCTGCCTGGTTTTCAAGTACCCAGTCTTTTGCGAAAGAACCGTCCTGGATTTCTCTTAGGATATCCTGCATACGCTCTTTAGTCTCATCGTTGACAACTCTAGGCCCGCTGACGAAGTCGCCCCACTGAGCTGTATCGGAAATTGAGTAGCGCATGTTTTCAAGTCCGCCTTCATACATTAAATCAACGATTAATTTCAATTCATGCAGACACTCGAAGTATGCAACTTCCGGCTGGTATCCTGCATCCGTCAATGTTTCAAAACCTGCTTTAACGAGTGAAGTCATACCGCCGCATAATACTGCCTGCTCACCGAACAGATCCGTTTCAGTCTCTTCCTGGAAAGTTGTTTCAAGGATACCTGCCCGGCCGGCACCGACGCCGCCTGCATATGCCATGGCGATCTTAGTCGCCTGACCTGTAACATCCTGGTATACACCGTATAATGCCGGAACGCCCGCTTCTTCTTCAAACGTACGACGCACCAGGTGCCCCGGTCCTTTCGGTGCAACTAAAAATACATCCACATCTTCTCTCGGTACAATCTGAGTGAAATGTACGTTGAATCCGTGTGCGAAAGCGAGAGCACTGTTCGGCTTCAAGTTATCTTTGATGCTTTCGTTGTATACTTTTGGCTGATGTTCGTCCGGAAGTAAAACCATTGTGACATCCGCATCTTTAACCGCTTCACTTACAGCTTTAACTTCAAAGCCGTCCTCTTTTGCCTTATCAAAAGATTTACCTTCTCTTAAGCCGATAACAACTTCGTTACCTGAATCTCTTAAGTTTTGTGCGTGAGCGTGTCCCTGCGAACCATAACCAATGATGGCAATTTTTTTCCCGCTTAATACTGCTTGGTCAAGATCTTTGTCATAAAATACTTTTGTCATAATAATTTTCTCCCTTTCATTCCTTAAGAATTTATACTATTAATGTTTGATAGTCTGAAACTTGTTTTTGCTGCTTGCCTCTTGTGAAGGCTGTAATGCCTGTGCGCGAAAGCTCTTTGATGCCGTATGGTGTCAGTAAATCTATAATTGCTTCAATCTTATCCGGTTTGCCGGTAACTTCAACAATTAACGAATCTTTCGAAATATCAAGAATGCGTGCTCTGAACGGTTCCACGATGCCGTTGATTTCCGAACGGCTCTGAGGTGTGGCAACCACTTTGATCAGGCACAGTTCACGCGCCACTTTGTTCGTGTCGGTGATGTCATTCACTTTCAGGACATCAATCTGTTTGTGGAGCTGTTTTGTCAGCTGTTCAATCTTCTGTGCTTCCTCAACGTCCACAACAAATGTGATTTTCGAAATTCCTTCAATCTCCGTCTCCCCGACAGTGATACTTTCAATGTTGAAACCGCGGCGTGACAGGAGTCCTGTCACACGGTTCAAAACCCCGCTGGAGTTTTGCACTGTTGCTGTAATTATTCTTCGCATGGTTTCACCCCTATCATTTCGTGATTTCCTTTACCTGGTGCAACCATTGGAAATACAAGGTCCAATTTGACGATTCTTGCATCGATCAGTGCCGGACCGTCATGTTCAAATGCACTTTTCAAAGTTTCTCTTACTTTGCTTTCTTCTTTCACCTGGAAAGCTTCAGCACCGAACGCTTCAGCCAGTTTTACGAAGTCAGGGTTCTGATCCAGAAGTGATTCTGAATAACGCTCTTCATAAAACTCTTCCTGCCACTGTCTGACCATGCCGAGGGCCTCGTTGTTCACGATAACCACTTTGACAGGCAGGTTGTAATGCTTCAATGTCTGCATTTCCTGCATTGTCATCTGGAAACCGCCGTCTCCGACGATTGCAACGACAGTGGCATCCCTGTCACCAAGCTGGGCGCCAAGTGCCGCCGGCAGGCCGAAGCCCATTGTGCCAAGGCCGCCGCTTGTGACGAAGCGGTTTGGCTGGTCCAGCTTATAGAACTGGGCTGCCCACATCTGATGCTGTCCCACGTCTGTTGTAACAATCGCTTCACCGTTGGTTTCTTCATATATCTGTTCGATCAGCCACTGTGGTGAAATTAAATCATCACTGCGTTCATACCAGAATGGTGAATCTGCTTTGTTGTCCATCACTTTCTGGTACCATTCGCTGTGGTCGTCACATTCAACCGGTGAATTCATCATGCGCTTCAATGCTTCTTTTGCATCGCCGACTACCGGGATGTGTGTTTCGATGTTCTTGCCTATTTCTGCCGGATCGATATCGATGTGAGCGACTTTCGCATCAGGTGCAAAGTGTTTGATCGCCCCTGTCAGCCTGTCGTCGAAACGCGCACCGATGTTGATCAGGAAATCTGATTCGTATATTGCCATGTTCGCTGCATATGAACCGTGCATGCCAGCCATGCCGAGTGACTGTTCATGAGTGCCCGGGAAAGTCCCAAGACCCAGAAGCGTTGTCGTTACCGGAACTTTGTGCTTTTCAGCGAACGCTCTTAATTCTTCACTGCCCCCAGCGAACTGTATGCCCGCTCCGGCTAAGATTACTGGTCTTTTTGCTGTTTTCAATGCATTCATCACGCGTTTGATCTGCAATGGATTCGGATTGACTGTCGGCTGATATCCCGGAAGATGGAAGTCTGTATCGAAAGTTTCTGTAACGACTTCCTGTGCAATGTTCTTCGGTATATCAACGACTACCGGACCCGGTCTGCCTGTCGTTGCGATGTGGAATGCTTCTCTTACTATTCTTGGTAGATCTTTTATATCTGATACCTGGTAGTTATATTTCGTAATAGGAGTTGTCAGACCTATCACATCCGCCTCCTGGAAAGCGTCTGTACCGATGACTGCTGATGACACCTGACCGGTGAAACATACGACCGGCAATGAGTCCATCATTGCATCCGTAATACCGGTGATTAAGTTTGTTGCACCCGGACCGCTTGTTGCAATGACGACGCCGGCTTTGCCGGTTGTTCTTGCATATCCTTCAGCTGCGTGTATCAAACCTTGTTCGTGTCTGCATAAAATATGATTGAATGATGCATCGCTCTTATGGAGTGCATCATAAATCGGTAACACAGCACCTCCAGGATAGCCAAAAACTGTATCAACATTTTGATTAACTAATGCTTCAATTAAGACATCCGCACCCGTTATAAAATCTTCTTCAATTCTACTGTTCAACTGCGCTTCTTTTATTGCTAATTCTGTCTTCATTGAAAAACCTCCTCATTCAATCACATAATATTTTAATAAAAAAACTCTTTTCTCACACTGCTACAAAGTAACAATGGGGAGAAAAGAGTTCATTTGCTCACGGTACCACCCAAGTTTGTCACTGCCTCACGGCAGCAACCTTATGGACTACATGTGTAAGAAGAGGTAAATGTTAATAAGGAGTTAATTTATGGCGGTCATTCCATTTAATTTATGACTTACTCCATGTAGTCCGTTTACTTAACGAGTGGCTACCACCCGGCTGTGCCTAATAAGTAAATACCTTTCAGCACAACGCTCAGGGATGAGCATAAAGTTAACATTGATCTGGGTTTTCAGCCGTGCCCCATTCTCTTTAAATCAACATTGGTAACTTTAAATTCCCTTCAAAGCTTTTTAGAGAATATTCAGTTCTGAATTCGTCTGATATTTCTGTAATATGATGTTGAGAGTTATATTACAGCGTTTCGGCAGAGAAATCAACTCTTTTTATCAAATATTTTTAAATTATCTAAATTTTTAGTTATTGAAAACGATTACAATCCTTTCATAATGCATTGTTCGGTTTTTTTAAGTTTTTTTAAGATTTTTCGTATTTTATGGTATTGTATTGCCCAGATAACGAATATAGACATAAAAAATCCCGAACGATTCAATTATCGTCCGGGTTTTTATTTTCATTACTTTTGATACAGGTCATCCCTGTTAAAGAAGTCGGTCACTGCGCCGAGTGATGAGTTGGATACGATGTGCGCATATTTTCCGAGTACACCTTTCTTATAAAGAGGCGGCAGATTGAGTTTATCTGCACGTGCCTTCATCTCTTCGTTGGACACATGCATAGTGATTTCTTTAGTGTCCTGGTCGATCGTTACCGTGTCACCCGTCTGAACGAGCGCCACCGGTCCGCCTTCTTGTGCTTCAGGTGCGATATGGCCGACGACAAGTCCGCGTGTACCACCGGAGAATCTGCCGTCTGTAAGGAGGGCAACATCTTCACCCAGCCCTTTACCTGAAATCAGGCTGGACAGTGACAGCATCTCAGGCATGCCTGGTCCGCCTTTCGGTCCGACGTAGCGTACGATGACGACGTCGCCTTTGACGATTTCGTTTTCAAGGACTGCATCAATCGCTTCCTGCTCGGTATCGAACACTTTCGCAGTCCCTTCATGGCGGCGGACTTTCACACCGGACACTTTTGCGACTGCACCAAGCGGTGCAAGGTTGCCTTTAAGGACGATTAATGGACCGTCAACACGTTTAGGATTGTCAAGCGGCATGACAACATCCTGTCCTTCTATCAGATGCTCAACCTCTTCAAGGTTTTCAGCAATCGTCTTGCCTGTAACTGTCAGACACCCGCCATGGATCAGACCGTTCTCATAAAGATACTTCATGACACCCTGCACACCGCCGACGTTGTAAAGATCCTGGAATACATACTTTCCGCTCGGCTTGAGGTCAGCCAGGTGCGGTACTTTTTCCTGCATCACGTTGAAGTCGTCGATGGTCAGTTCCACTTCAGCTGCGTGCGCAATGGCCAGCAGGTGAAGAATCGCGTTCGTCGAACCGCCAAGCGCGTAGACAACGGTAATCGCATTTTCAAACGCTTCTTTAGTAAGGATATCTTTCGGATAGATATCTTTTTCAAGCAGATTCAATACAGCCTGCCCCGCTTCATATACATCCTGCTCTTTATCTTTCGACACTGCAGGGTTGGATGCAGATCCCGGAAGACTCATGCCCATCGCTTCAAGCGCTGCAGCCATAGAGTTCGCCGTGTACATACCGCCGCAGCCGCCAGGGCCCGGACAACCGTTACATTCGATGCCTTTTAATTCTTCATCATCGATTTCGCCATTATTCCATTTGCCGACACCTTCGAACACACTGACAAGGTCGATATCTTCGCCCTTATGTCTGCCCGGTGAAATCGTACCGCCGTATACGAATACAGCAGGGACGTTCAAGTTCGCCATTGCAATCGCACAGCCCGGCATGTTTTTATCACAGCCCCCGATCGCAACGAGTGCATCCAGGTTCTGTCCGCCGACCATCGTTTCGATGGAATCTGCGATGATATCTCTTGAAGGCAGTGAAAAACGCATGCCCTGAGTACCCATTGCGATACCGTCAGCAACTGTGATCGTGTTGAACTGGATCGGCACACCGCCCGCCTTGCTCACACCTTCTTTCGCAAACTGCGCAAGGTCGTTCAGGTGAATGTTACATGGCGTCGTCTCCGCCCAGTTACTTGCAACACCGATCTGCGGCATCTGAAACTTTTCATCAGTAAAACCGACCGCACGGAGCATCGCACGGTTTGGTGCCTTGACGTTACTTTCTGAGTACACTTTACTGTTAATTCTAAGATCTTTTTTCTCTGCCATAAATTCTCCCGCCTTTTAAGTGATTATTTTTTCCGTCTGACCTGTCTCTTCTTCCGTCTCTTTCACATCATTATCGCCGTCATTCTTTATCTTACTCATCCAGTTCGCCACAAGCGAGCCTGAAATATTGTGCCATACCGAGAATATCGCCCCGGGCACAGCTGCAATCGGTGAGAAATGCGCGGTCGCAAGCGTCGCAGCGAGCCCTGAGTTCTGCATTCCGACTTCGATTGATATCGCCTTCTGATCCTGAACTTTGAAATTGAGCAGTCTGCCGATCAGGAATCCGACACCGTAACCCAGCAGGTTATGAAGAATCACCACTGCAAAGATCAACAGCCCCGTCTCGATGATATTTTGAACATTCGTGGAAACGACAGCTGCGATTACACTGATTATACCAACAACTGACACCAATGGTAAAACGCCAACCACTTTTTCCACTCTTTCACCACCGAGCAGATAGTTGACGACTACCCCTGCAACTACCGGAATCAATACAATCTGAACGATTGAAATGAACATATCGATAAATGATACAGGAAGCAGTGCGCTTGCCAGTAATAAAGTAAGCATCGGCGTAATGACCGGCGCAAGGAGTGTTGCAATCGAAGTAGCCGCGATGGAAACCGCCACGTTACCTTTTGCAAGGAACGTCATAACGTTGGATGAAGTACCGCCCGGTGTACACCCGACCAGAATTACACCAATCGCGATTTCTGCCGGTAATTGGAACACCCATACAAGCAATACCGAAATGAGCGGCATGACGATATACTGTGCAGCCACTGTAAACAGAACAGCTTTCGGAGCCTTAACAACCTCTTTGAAATCGCTGAGTTTCAAAGTCAGCCCCATTCCAAACATAATGATTCCGAGAAGGATCGAAATATAAGGCGCAATCCAACTGAATCCGGATGGAAATACAAATGCCAGAACAGCAAAGAGCAATGCCCAAACTGCGAATGTGCTACCCACAAACTGGCTGAAACGAATTAAAGCATTCATAAACAAGACCCCAATCTATGTAATTTTATTTAATAGAACTTATATTATCAGATTTACACGCGGGTCAATAGCTTTATTTTTTAATTTTTAGAATCTTGTCACGTTTCAATTAATTGTATATCATGGTTCGATGCCGACATCATCACATTGGTAACGATTACAAATATACTTTGAAAAAATTGTAACTTTTTGCACTGAAGGCTGATTTGATTGAGTTTAGTCGGGAGTCAATCTGGAGTTGGATGATGCTGAGGCAGTGTTAGCTTTCATCGCATGTTCGTGAGGTGCACGGGCATTCGTTAACCACATTTTGCAGGTACTCGCCACATCCACGAGTGCCTGCAGCACACCCCCTCCCCCGCACAAATCCAACAAAAAAGCCCACACATTTGTGTGGGTTTCAAATTAATATTTTATAGATCATCATTGTTGCGACGGTCTACGTTCTGACGGCGTTCTGATGTCGCGTCACTTTCGTAGCCATAGCTCTTACCTTCACGGTCGACTTCTTCTCGTGCGTCAAAGTTAGGTGCCTTGTCTCTGTCGCGTCTTCTTCCACGCTCTCGTGATGAACCGGAATGGCGTTCATTTTCGACTTCCATGCCGTGTGTACGGTTGTACTCTTCATCTGTAACAGGTTCAACCGCATCAGATGAATCAATGTTGCCATCCACATAGTTATCACGTCTGTCGGAATCTCTGTAGTCATTTTCATCAATCTTGCTGAACTTTCGTGTCGCTTCAATATCATCGTCGCGATGTGCATCACGGCGGCCGTCATCTCTGTAATCACGGTCGGTGCGTACATCATCATCGAGCGGTGCTGTGACACCGACGCCGCGCTCTCTTTCGAATTCACGGTCGCGCTCAAGCTGTTGTCTGCGCTCAAAGTCGTTCTCGCGATCCAAGTCACGCTCACGTCCGACAGGTCCAGCATTCGGATCATCCTCGCGGTCTCTTACTCCGCCACGGTCCATCGGGTCAACCGGATCCATGATTACTTCATCTTTTCTGACAAATAGCAGTATTGCCGAGATGATGAAGAATAAAGGAATCAGACCAGTGATGACACCAATTACCAATGGTGCTGACAGTATACCTGCAAGCAGCATCAGGAATCCTGATAAGATGCGTCTCTTCATTGTCAATAATCCAAAGAGACCTAAAATTAAGGGGAGCAATAGATATAATGGGATAACCCAAAAGAACTCTAAAACGCTCATCATTATATTTGACATTTCATCTATTGCTGCCTGGTCAAGATTCATATCTTGACCAGTTTGCTGATTAATTGCTTCAATTTGGTTCCTAATATCTTGATCATTAAGTTGTACAAATGAAATAAATAATAAGTAACCAGCAGTTAAAAGTAATCCAAGCCATGCCAGCCAGCCAAATATTTTTTCTGCGATCCGGCGGACCGGCCGTATAGTCTGAGTGTATTCTCGTCTAGCCATAGGGACCTCCTGTAATTATGTCTTTTTTGTGTGTCCTCTTTTAAATATTACCCTGATTCATATAATATTAATCACAATAATCATTATTATATATCTTAATTTAAAAATGCAGGAGCTGAATCCCGCAAGTAATCATGGTTTTAAGATGTCTCCATCTCCCGAGTCTTTCAATTGTCTAGTCAAAGTGAAAGGTTCAAAACCGCTTCTTTCCTTAAACTCTTTAAACAATGTTTTCTCTTCACTTTTCGTCGGTACGACCTGCTTAAAGTTTTTGTAGTGTCCTTTAAGCGCTCCGCCCGGGATGCCTTCCTCATAACCGGTTTCAACCGCTTCAAAAAATTCGACGACCGCGACTATCTCTTCAGTCGACCAGTCTTCATCCAGTGGATAGCTGAATCCCTCGTTCACTTTTATTCACCTCACACATATATAATTCAAAAATAAAAGGCGTCATAAAGACGCCTTAGATATTATATTACATAGAGTGGACTGGACGGCCTAATGCAACTTCAGCCGCTTCCATAGGGATTTCACCTAAAGTAGGGTGCGCATGGATTGTCAGGGCAATATCTTCTAAAGTGATGCCCGTCTCAACAGCAAGTCCGAGTTCAGCAATGATGTCTGAAGCACCGTCACCTGCGATTTGAGCGCCAAGTACAAGCCCGTCTTCTTTACGAGCAACGACTTTAACGAACCCGTCAGTTTTGTTCAGACCGAGCGCACGTCCGTTAGCACCGAACGGGAACTGTCCTGTAACAACTTCGTAGCCTTCTTCTTTAGCATCTGTTTCGTTGAATCCGACAGTTGCCAGTTCAGGCTCTGTGAAACATACTGCTGGCATACCGATGTAATCAACTTCTGATTTTTCACCAGCGATTGCTTCTGCAGCAATTTTACCTTCGTAGCTTGCTTTATGAGCAAGTGGAAGTCCGTGAACAATATCGCCGATTGCGAAAATGTTGTCGATTGAAGTTCTGGACTGCTTGTCCACTTCGATCAGGCCGCGGTCATCTTTTTTGATGCCGAGCTCTTCCAGACCGATTTCTTCAGTGTTCGGTTTACGGCCGACTGTAACAAGTACGTAGTCCGCTTCAACTTCGTGTGTTTCACCTTTTGCTTCATACGTGACTTTCACACCGTTTTCAGTTTCCTCAGCTGATTTAGCCATCGCTTTTGTAACGATTGTCGCGTCTTTTTTCTTAAGGTTACGTTTAACCAGTGAAGTCATGCGCTTTTCGAATCCGCCAAGAATATCTTTCTGGCCTTCAAGAATCGTCACTTCAGTACCGAAGTTAGCGTACGCAGTACCAAGCTCAGTACCGATATAACCACCGCCGATAACGATCAGTTTTTCAGGCTTCTCTTCAAGTGCAAGTGCACCAGTGGAGTCAAGGATACGCTTGCCGAATTTGAATCCTGGGATTTCAATCGGGCGTGAACCTGTTGCGATGATTGCGTTTTTGAATTTGTAAGTCTGTGACTGCTTTTCATCCATCACTTTCATCGTGTTGTTATCGACGAAGTAAGCTTCACCTTTGACCATGTCTACTTTGTTTCCTTTAAGAAGACCTTCGACACCGCCGACTAATTTGTCAACAACGCTCTCTTTGAATGATTGTACTTTAGAGAAATCAAGGCTGACACCTTCAGTTTTAACACCCATTTCCTCAGAATTAAGTGCTTCCTGGTAACGGTGTGATGATGAGATGACTGCTTTGGACGGAATACATCCGACGTTCAGACACACGCCACCCCATGCTTCTTTTTCTACGATTGTCACTTTCTGACCTGTCTGAGCTGCACGGATTGCCGCAACATACCCACCAGGACCTGCACCAACTACAATTGTATCTGTTTCAATAGGAAAATCTCCAACTACCATTCTACTTATCCCTCCATCAGTAATAATTCCGGATTATTTAATAATCTCTTCATATGATTTAATGCAGTTTGAGCTTTCATGCCATCAACCTGTCTGTGATCATAGCTCAATGATAACGCAAGAACACGTGCCGGGACAACTTGTCCATCTCTTACAATTGCTTTTTCTTCAATGCGGCCGATACCGAGTATTGCAACTTCAGGCTGGTTGATTACCGGTGTGAAATGCGCACCGCCGGCAGAGCCCAGGTTGGAAATGGACATTGATCCGCCTTTCATTTCGTCACCTGACAATTTGCCGTCACGTGCTTTTTCAGCAAGCGCGTTAATTTCATTTGAAATTTCGAACATTGATTTCGTATCGGCATCTTTGATGACTGGTACAACCAGACCACGCTCAGTGTCTGCAGCAATACCTACATTATAGTAATGTTTCTGAATTATTTCCATCGTTTCATTGTCGATTGATGCATTCAGTTCAGGGAATTTCTTCAATGTTGACACAATTGTCTTAACTACGTATGGAAGGAACGTCAATTTAACGCCCTGCTCCGCAGCGATTTCCTTGAACTTCTTGCGGTGATTCCAAAGTTCGTCGACAACGACTTCGTCCATGTGCGTCACGTGAGGTGATGTCTGCTTGGAGTTTACCATCGCTTTTGCGATCGCTTTTCTCATGCCGGACATTTTCTCTCTTGTTTCGCGTGAACCTTGTGAAGCACTTGCAGCAACCTGGCTCTCTTCCTGAGTTTCTTCTTCGGAAGCCGCTTCTTCAGATTCTGATGCTGCCGGCGCATCGCCGCTCTTGAATGCTTCAATATCTTCTTTTGTAACACGGCCGTTTTTGCCTGACCCTGTCACTTCATTGATATCGACATCTTCTTCACGTGCAAATTTGCGCACGGACGGCATAGCAATTACACGGCCGCCGGAAGTTTTTTTCTCTTTCTTGTATTCAGACTCGGACGCTTCTTTGTCTTCTTTGGAATCGTCTTTCTTTTCATCTTTGGAGTCATCTTCTTTGGAATCATCTTTTGATTCATCTTCGGACTTTTCTTCTTTTTTCTCTTCGTCTTTGGATTCTTCTTTTTCTGATTCCCCTTCAGATTCGCCGTTGTCTTCAGAACCGTCATCGATTGTTACGATCACTGTACCGACAGTTGTCACTTCCCCTTCAGGGACGTGAATTTTTGCCACTGTACCGTCGACCTGGGACGGGATTTCCACCATTGCTTTATCATTCTGGATTTCAACCAGAACGTCATCTTCTTTGATTTCATCGCCTTCTTCGACCATCCATTTAGCGATTTCACCTTCGTGGATACCTTCACCGATATCCGGCAGTTTAAATTCAAAAGCCACTGTAATTCCTCCTTTTATATGATCTTTATTTTAGAAATTATATACTTCTTTTGCTTTTTCAATAATATCATCTTTGTTCGGCAGCCATACTTCTTCTGCCTGAGTGAACGGATATACAGTGTCCGGAGCCGTCACACGCTTGATCGGTGCTTCCAGGCTTAAAATGACACGCTCTGACAGTTCAGCCGCAACGTTTGCTGCGATACCTGCCTGGCGCTGTGCTTCCTGGACAACGACCGCGCGGTTTGTCTTTTCGACAGATTCAATCAGTGTATCGTAATCCACCGGAGATACAGTTCTAAGGTCGACCACTTCTGCAGAGATGCCGTCTTCTTCAAGCGCTTCTGCCGCTTTGATTGATTCCTGCACCATCGCACCGTATGCGATCAGTGTGACGTCCGTACCTTCTCTTTTAACATTCGCTTTGCCGATTTCAACCGTGTAGTCCTCTTCAGGCACTTCTTCACGGAATGAGCGGTAAAGTTTCATGTGCTCAAGGAATACAACCGGATCATTTGAACGGATGGCTTCGATCAGAAGACCTTTCGCATCCGCAGGGTTTGAAGGAATGACCACTTTCAGACCAGGCGTCTGAGCCATCAGCCCTTCCAATGAGTCCGCGTGCATTTCAGGCGTGTGAACACCGCCGCCGAATGGCGCACGGATAACGACCGGCATCGGTTTTGAAGCACCGGAACGGAACCGGTGTCTTGCGATCTGACCCGCTACCCCGTCCATTGCTTCGAATAAAAACCCGAAGAACTGGATTTCCATTACCGGGCGGTAGCCTTCAAGTGTCAGGCCGAGTCCAAGTGATACAAGTCCGCTTTCTGCAAGCGGCGTGTCGAATACGCGCTCTTCGCCGAATTCTTTCTGTAAGCCCTCAGTCGCACGGAAGACACCACCGTTGACACCGACGTCCTCCCCAAAGACCAGGACATTTTCATCATTTTTGAGTTCAGTGGCCATCGCTTCTGTGATCGCCTGAATCATTGTCTTTTCAGCCATTGTTTATTTCGACTCCTTTTCTTTGTAGTCTTCATACTGCTCTTCCAGGTTTGAAGGCATATCGTCATACATGATTTCCATCAGCTGTGTCACAGACTGCTTATCAGTACCGTCTGCTTCTTTGATTGCTTTTTTGACATCTTCTTTAGCCTGTTCCATAATTTCATTCTCTTTATCTTCGCTCCACAGATCTTTGTCTTCAAGGAACTTGCGGAAACGTACTAATGGGTCTTTTTTCTCCCAGTCTGAGTCTTCATCCGAAGTACGGTAGCGTGTCGGGTCGTCCCCTGCCATCGTATGCGGACCGTAACGGTAGCACAGTGTTTCGATCAGTGTCGGACCATCGCCCGCCACTGCACGATCACGTGCATCTTTCGTCACTTTATATACAGCAAGAGGATCCATGCCGTCCACAAGAACGCCCGGAATACCAACCGCCACTGCTTTTTGTGCAAGTGTTTTTGCATTCGTCTGCAGTTCACGCGGTGTAGAGATTGCGTAGTTGTTGTTTTGGACAACGAAAATTGCAGGTGCTAAATACGCACTCGCAAAGTTGATGCCTTCATAGAAGTCCCCCTGCGAGGAACCGCCGTCACCTGTGTAAGTGATTGCCACTGCGTCCTTGCCGCGTTTTTTAATACCTAAAGCGACACCCGCAGTCTGCACAAATGATGCACCGATAATAATCTGCGGACTTAAAGCGTTTACACCTTCCGGGAACTGATTCCCTTTAAAGTGTCCGCGTGAAAATAAGAATGCCTGTGTCAGCGGCAGTCCATGCCAGATCAATTGAGGCACATCACGGTAACCCGGTAAAATATAGTCATCTTTTTCAAGTGCATACTGACTGGCAAGCTGTGAAGCTTCCTGCCCGGCAGTCGGTGCATAGAAACCGAGACGCCCCTGTCTGTTAAGTGAGATTGAACGCTGATCCAGAACACGTGTCCAAACCATGCGAGTCATCAGTTCCACTAATTCGTCGTCTGACAGGTCAGGCATGTCGCCCTTGTTTACTACTTCCCCTTTTTCGTTCAAAATCTGGTACATCTCAAATTTGTTTTCGATTTCTTCCAGTGTTTCGACTGGATCGAATCCCTTTTTAGGTGCCATTGAATGTTCACCGAACCTTTCACATTTTTTAATGTATATTTTGTAGCTCTTGTTAATAATTTTATCACAGTCTGTTACAACAGTAAATTCAGCAGTTGTGAAACAGACTGCTTTAATCGTTGATATTACAACGTTATTTTATTGAAACAGAAAAATCTGTTGTAGTACACTTTAAGATTCATCCAGGATTGCATACACTTCGTTCTTCACTTCATTCAAACGATCCGTCGCTGTCGTATATTCTTCCTGCAGCACGGACAGCCCCTCATATTCCTCATTCAGCGTATTGATATGGTCATCGATATCATCCTGATTCAAATCTTCATCCTGCAAGTATTCGAATAACTCTTCCTCACCGCTTAACACACTTTTGAAAGCTTCCATCAGTTCCTCGTGTTTTGCGTAACGGTCATCCGCTGCAGAAATCAACGCTTCTGCCTGCTGGCGGTAGTCCTCATTGCTGATATCTTCAACAAGCGCTTCGGACGCTTCAGCAACCGCCCTGGATTCTTCCATTACAGATTCCTCCTGATTGATCAGCTCAAGACGCTCGGCAGTATTTTCAGCAAGTGACTCGCTCATGTCACTCAGCTCACTGCGTTCAGCAGTCGACAGGTCTTCCTGAATCTGTCCGCGTCTGTTTTCAAGTCTGTTGAAGTCCTCGCTGATATCACTGATTTCAGATTCGACATCCAGCGTCTCCTGGAACTTCACATAAAATGTTTCCAATTCATCGATCTCGTCATTACAGGCGGTTAAAATAAAAACCAGCCCCAACATTAAAGCCGAAATTCTTCTCATGAATAAAAATCCTCCGCAACATCAAAATTTATGTAATCCTGGTACTGATATATATCAACCACTTATAGTATACTATAAATATTCTTACACAAAAACAGGAGGGTTTACCTTGTTAACAATGAAAGATATCGTCCGCGACCCGGCCCCTATATTAAGGAATAAGGCTGCGGAAGTGAGTGAGATTGACGAAGAAACAATCTCACAATTAAAAAGTATGAGAGAGTATCTTAAAAACTCACAAAATGAGGAAACAGCAGAAAAATATAAATTGAGGTCAGGTGTCGGCCTTGCCGCACCGCAGATCGGTCTCGACAAACGCATGCTCGCCGTCTATATTGAAAACACCGAAGGCGAAGTCGAATATGACTACATGCTGATCAATCCGAAAATAAAAAGTCATTCAGTCGCAGAAACTTATCTGCCGTCAGGTGAAGGGTGCCTCAGTGTCGATGAAGACATCGAAGGCCTCGTCCACCGCTACAAAAGAATCCGCATTTCAGCGACGACAATCGACGGCAAACAGCTGGAACTGAAAGCAAAAGGCATGCTCGCAGTCGTTCTGCAGCACGAAATCGACCATCTGGATGGCATCATGTTTTATGACCGTATCGATAAAGATTTCCCGAACGACCCGAAAATCGGCGCACAGCCGCTGGAATAATAAAAAACCCGTGGATTCACGGGTTTTACATAAAATCATCACGACGTTCTTTAAATGGAACGTTTTTTTCATACAGCAACGGTTTTAATTCTTCAAAAGTATCAAGGTTTAAAACTTCGGGATCTTTGTCATAGCGCGGCCGGTGGACATCCCCGGCACTCGCGTCATCGTCATATTTATAATTCATGACAACCCCTTTGTCTCGCACATTGAACTCAAGACCGGTAAAATTGCGGTCTTCACGTTCTTTTTCCAGTAATATCTGAGATAATAGATTTTGTGCTTTCACAAGCTTCCCTCCAATCACTTCTATTATAAAGTCTTTGCATGCCGGCCGTCTATATTGTAAAATAAAATTAAGTATATATGGGATGTGGTCAATATGCTCAGACGGTTACGTCAAAGATGGAAGCAGAAACTCTAGACGCATTCTCGGCAGAAAAGGTTTATTAGGCAATGAATTCTTGAGGAAAGATTAATCCGGAAATTGTGCTTGAACGTTTTTAAGCACAATTTTTTTAATGATATTGATAAATAAAACCTGAAAAAAATAATAATTATAACTATAAAGGAGATATTAACATGGCAGTATTTAAAGTGTTTTATCAACAAAATCTAACGGACCGTATCATCCGTGAAGATACGCAAACAAAATATTTCGAGGCGGAATCAGAGACAGAGGTCCGTCAGGAATTAAAAGATGCAGGATACAATATTGAATTCGTGGAAAAGCTCAGCGATGCTCATCTGAACTACGAAAAAGAAAACAATGTCGATTTTAAGGTGGAGAATTTATAATGTCACTTGAAAAACAGGAAGTTGGCGTATACGCGCTGGGCGGTCTTGGTGAAATCGGCAAGAACATGTACTGCGTGGAATACAAAGACGAAATAGTCATCATCGATGCGGGCATCAAGTTTCCCGACGATGAGCAGCTCGGTATCGATTACGTCATACCGGACTACAGCTATTTAATTGAAAACCAGTCTAAAATAAAGGCCGTTGTCGTCACGCATGGTCACGAAGACCATATCGGCGGCATCCCGTATTTACTGAAAGAGATTAACGTACCGATATATTCCGGCCCGCTTGCACTTGGGTTGATACGCAACAAATTGGACGAGCATCGTTTGCTGCGTACGGCGGAATTGCACGAAATCCACGAGGACAGTGTGTTGAACTTCGGCAACCTGAGTGTCGATTTCTTCTTAGTGACACACTCCATCCCGGAAGCGTACGGCGTCGTTGTGAGAACGCCGGAAGGCAACATCGTCCACACGGGCGACTTCAAGTTCGACTTCACACCGGTCGGTGAACCGGCGAACCTTGCGAAAATGGCACAGCTCGGTGAAGAAGGCGTACTCTGTCTGTTGTCGGATTCGACGAACGCGACGATCCCGAACTTCACAATCAGTGAAAAGTCAGTCGGACAGAACGTTGAGGACATCTTCAGGAAATGTACAGGCAGAATCATCTTTGCGACATTCGCATCGAACATCTACCGCGTACAGCAGGCCATCGAGGCTGCAGTGAAGTTCGACCGTAAAATCTGTATTTTCGGACGCAGCATGGAAAACAATATCAAAATCGGAACGGAGCTTGGCTACATCAAAGCACCGCCTGAGACGTTCATTGAACCGAAAATGATCAACAAAATCGAAAAGCACAAAGTGATGATACTTTGCACAGGGTCACAGGGTGAGCCGATGGCTGCACTGTCAAGAATTGCAAACGGCACGCACCGTCAGATCAGCATCATTCCCGATGACACTGTCATCTTCAGTTCATCACCGATTCCGGGGAACACTTTAAGTGTGAACCGCACAATCAACTCTCTGTTCAAAGCGGGCGCTGACGTGATTCACGGCCGCCTGTCCAACATTCATACATCCGGACACGGCTCACAGGAAGAGCAGAAACTGATGCTCCGCCTGATCCGACCGAAATACTTCATGCCGATCCACGGTGAATACCGCATGCTGGATCTGCATAAGCAGATGGCCATTTCAACAGGTGTTGAAGAAGATAACGTCTTCCTCATGGAAATCGGCGACGTCCTCGCACTGAAGAGCGACTCGGCGCGCATGAGCCACCGCGTTCAGGCAGGCACGGTGTTCGTTGACGGCATCGGTATCGGAGACATCGGCAATATCGTCCTCCGCGACCGTAAAGATCTATCCGAAGAAGGCCTTGCGATTGTTGTCGTATCCATCGACTTCAAGACGAAGCAGCTTTTGAGCGGCCCCGACATCATTTCACGCGGATTCGTCTACATGCGTGAATCCTATGGCCTCATCAGAAGCGCCGAGAAGAAAATCAAGGACGACGTGAACAACCTTCTGAACTCGAAAGACAAAGTTGAATGGTTCAACGTCAAACAGCTGATCATCGAAGAACTCAGCCAGCACCTGTACAGAAAAACAAAACGCAGCCCGATGATTCTCCCAATGATCATGAGAATCAACGACGAAAAGCTTCAGAAGAAAAAATAAAATCTTGAGAAGTTTGAAACCGCCCCTTGAGGACAATATGTCCCGGGCGGTTTTTTGTGTCTGGGATAGTCGTGGGCCTGCTCACTTAGGTGCTTTTTCGATGCCGGGTGAGCAGATTTCTTCCCGAGCTGCTCACTTAGCATGATTTTTATTGCCAAACGCGCAGCCATCGGTTTTTATTTTCATTAATAGTAGGAGGCAGCTGTTTAAGTTCGCGGTAAATTTCAGCCTATCTGCACCCCACCCACCTTTCTGCGTTCAGTCAGCTTCAAATCCCGGCGCATCTGCACCGCTCCAAATCGAGTAGAGAGAAAATAATAGAATTATTTTCGTCCCTCTCACAACACCGTACATACGGGTCACGTATACGGCGTTTCAATTTATATTACAGTGTGTACTTTTAGATAGTAGGCTGAGACAGAGGGGATTCCCTCTGTCTCAGCCGTTTGTTTGAAATCGCTCTGTGAATGACTTTAGACAAACCGATGTAGCGATAGCCTTTACGGCAGTAGGTCAGACCTTTGGCCTCTTCTTTGGGAACACCGAGCTGGACGAGCGACTGGATTTGTTTCTTGGCGTCTTTCCACTGTTTCCAGATAATCACCCGTATTCTCGCACGCAGTTTCGAATCTATTTGTTCTGTCTTCTTCTTCATATGTGCCAGCCTGAAGTAATTGACCCATCCGTAAATCACCTGCTTCAATTTGAGTATCCGATAATCCAAGGGTATACTCCAACTGCGTTTAGTGAGTTGTTTGAGTCGTCTTTGGAATTTCTGGACAGAGTCTTCATGCGGTCTGACGGCATAACGCCGATTCCGGGTATCATAGAAATATCCAAACCCGAGAAATTTTAGTGCGGTCGGACGAACAATGCGGCGCTTCTCACTATTGACGATGAGACCGAGTGTATGCTCTATGAATTTTGTCACGGATGCCATCACCCGATGGGCGGCTTTCTCACTTTTGACAAATATCAAAGCGTCATCGGCATATCGGACGAATCGCAGTCCCCGATTTTCCAGTTCTTTGTCCAACTTATTCAACATGATGTTGCTTAGAAGTGGACTCAGGTTACCCCCTTGGGGTGTCCCAACCCGTGTTGCCTCATACTTGCCATCGACCATCACACCGCTGACCAGATATTTACGGATCAGTGAAATCACATCGCCGTCATCAATCGTATTCGAGATGATTCGCATGAGTTTATCGTGGTGGACGGTGTCGAAGAAACGTTCAAGGTCGATATCAATCACCCACTTATAGCCTGCATTTATAAATTCAAGACTCTGGATGATGGCCATTTCACAACTTCTGCCCGGTCTGAACCCATAACTGAAGTCGCTGAACTGCCGTTCAAATATCGGGCTGAGGACTTGATGAATGGCTTGTTGAACGACCCGGTCCACGACTGTTGGTATGCCCAATTTGCGCATCTTGCCATTCTCTTTTGGGATTTCCACTCGTAAGGCAGCCTGTGGCCGGTATTGTCTCGTTCGGATGCGCTGACGCAGTTCATCTTTATTGTCCTTCAGGTATTGCTTGAGTGCCTCTATCTTCACACCATTCACGCCACCTGCGCCTTTGTTTCTATACACGCGCAAGTAGGCATCATTCATATTCCGATTATTTAGTATTTCTTCTAAAAGTGTCACACTCGTTTCTCCTTCCATTCACGTGATAGATGTCATCTCCCATTTTGGCTATCCTCTGAGTAACGCTCATACGTTCACCATTAACACATTCGGAGTTGGACATCTACGCATTCGTGGCGTTGAAACACTACAAATTATTCCGCCCTTCATGAGATGACTCATTACTATGGCTTCTGCTGACTTCTTGCGACTAACCGTTTTCGACTGTACACATTGTACTTCCGCAAGACCTCCCAGGGTAAGGCATCCATCTTTCCTCTTTTACTCGTCTGATTTACTGCATAGAGTACGTAGATCTTATTTGGACTTTGACTTGTGTTGGAGCCTTATCCCTCTACAGAGTCTTGGTATCAGATTTCTATTCGTCGAGCCAAGATTTTATTCCACGCTGCCTCCAGCCCCTGCCTCACGGCAGATGCCTTGCGCTTCCTTAGTGGTTGGTAGATGCGAACCCCCACAGTGGACTTTCACCACCTAGATAGATGCCATGCCTGGCACACACCAAAAAACCGGACGCGGCAATGCGTCCGGCTAGTCCATCATTTTCTTTTCGAAATTTGTTAAATCATCTTCACTGCCAATCGTAATCAAAACGTCGGCGGCAAGTATTTTCAAAGTAGGATCCGGAGACACGATAATATCGTCATCCCGTTTGATGGCGATGATGCTGATACCGAATTCCGCGCGGATATCCAGTGCGAGTATCGAGCGCCCGATCAATTTTTCACTGGCGAGATATTCGACGACCGAGTATTCTCCGCCGAGTTCCAAATAATCCAGAACTGAATTTGAAACGAGTTTATGCGCGATTCTCCGGCCCATATCACGCTCCGGATGGACGACGAAATCCGCACCGATTTTCTCAAGCACACGCGCATGGTATGAACTCTGCGCCTTCACCGTCACCTTTTTCACACCGATATCTTTCAGCAGTAACGTCGTCAGGATGCTCGACTGGATATTGTCCCCGATCGCGACCACCACATGGTCGAAATTTCTGAGGCCGAGGTCGTTCAAGACCTGTTCCTCCGTCGTATCCGCAATCACCGACTCTGTCGCGATATCCTGAAAATCCTTCACCCGCTCCGAATGAATATCGATGGCGAGCACGTCCACATCGAGTTCCCTCAGCTCATCGACGATACTGCCGCCGAACCTGCCGAGCCCTATCACTGCAAATTCCTTTTTCACATACCTCAACTCCGATTCAAATTAAACTCAAAAATATACAATCCCTATGATAAACCTATTCAGCCGAAATTTCACATATTTTATGTAAAAAAAAGCCGTCCCCTTGCGAGAGCGGCACCTCACCCTTCAGAGTCAACGCTCCAAACAGCATGGTGCCGGGCGCCCGCAAACAGGCATCGGCTTTCGTTTTATTAATACCCTTCTTCTTCTTTGCCCTCAACATAATCTTTATCGAAGATGAACAGTCTGAGCAGAAGAATCAGGCTTGGTATGAGCAGCAGCAGTCCGAGTATGAAGACGATCGTCAGTGCAAATGCCATCGACTCGTTGACGACACTCGTGTTGATATCGATATACGGATACAGAATGTACGGCAGTTTACTGATGCCGTAGCCGTAGAATGCGAATGCGATCTGCAGCATGATCATGATGAATGCAAGTCCGAAGTTGCGTCGCTTCCAGATCAGGAAAATCGCGATCAGCATTGCCAACAGGCTCAGGCCGAATAAATACCAGTAATCCTGTGCGGACTGGAAGTGTTCAAAGTTATGTTCCCGGAGGCTCAGGAACGTGAACTGGCTGATGACGATCATCGGCAGCGACCAGATCAAAAACCACTTCCTGAACGTTTCCATCGCACTTTTATTTTTCGCTTTCGATGCGTAATACGTGAGGAAACCGCTGGACACATAGAGCACCAGGATGATGGCCAGGAAGACGACCGTCCATGCATATGAACTGAACAGCAGTTCCTCAAGGTGCAGCTGGACGCCGCCCGCTTCCTCATATATATAGCCGCCCTCTGAAATCACCAGCACGATCGACAGTGATGCCGGAATCAGTAGCCCCGTCACACCGTACAGGAATGCCCATGATTTACGCGGCTTTGTCGTACTCGAGTTGAACGCGTAATAGCTTCCCCGGATCGACAGCAGTATGAGCGCGATGCTCCCCGGAATGAGCAGGCTCGTTCCGAGATAGTACGCCGTGTCGGGATAGAACCCGACGATGCCGACGAAGAAGAACACGAAGAACACGTTCGTCGTTTCCCATACCGGGCTCAAGTAGCGCTGGATGATATGACTGACTTTCTGGTGCTGGCCGGTTTCCATCGCATAATAGTTGAAGAATCCGGCGCCGAAATCAATCGCGGCCACAATCACGTAGCCGTACAGAAATGTCCAGAGTACCGTAATACCAATCATTTCATAATTCAGATCCATCATTTTTCATCCACCCCTTCACCGTAATATTCCTCGCGTGAAGATTCAGCAGAACTGTTGTTGAACATTTTGACCAGTACGTACGAACATGTGAAGCCCAGCACTGCGTACAGTACGATGAAGGACACCAGCACGATACCGAGTCCCTCGGCGTTGGTTACGGCTTCTGACACCCGCATGTACCCCCGGATGATCCACGGCTGTCGTCCCATTTCCGCTAAGAACCAGCCCGCTTCGATTGCCATCATGGACAATGGACCAGCCAGGAAATAGAGGTATAACAGCGCCGGATGGTGTTCATTAAACTTGGTGAACTTCTTGATGATGAAGTACAGCAGCGCGACGCCGAAGGCGTACATGCCGAAGACGACCATCAGGTCAAAGAAGTAGTGTATCACAAGAGGCGGATGTTCATCCTCCGGTATGTCGTTTAGGCCCGTCACTTCCGTGTCGAATGAGTTGCCCGACAGGAAGCTGAGCGCCCACGGAATTCTGAGTGCGTAGTTCACTTCCTGGTTCTCCTCATCCAGCAGGCCGAATAAAACCAGGTCCGCCCGCTCTTCCGTCTCATAATGCCATTCCATCGCCGCCAGTTTTTCAGGCTGTTCGTTGTGCAGGAATTTAGCCGAGAAGTCGCCTGCAAGAATTGTCAGCAGCGCTGTAACGATACCGATCGACATCGTCACTTTCAATGCCTTCTTGTGATATTCAGCATCTTTCTGGAATTTATTTTTAATGAGTTTGAATGCCGCGATGGAACCGAGTATGAATGCAGCCGTCATGTATGCCGTCGCCACAACGTGGAACACACGCACGTAAACGGACGGGTTCAGCATCGCCGCGATCGGGTCAATGTTGACGAACATTTCCTCCGACAGTTCAAACCCAGACGGTGTGTTCATAAATGAGTTCACCGATGTGATGAATACCGCAGACAGTGTTGAACCGATAACGATCGGGATGTTCAAAAGCCAGTGGTGCCAAGGATTTTTGAAACGATTCCATGTATATAAGAAAATACCTAAAAATATAGCTTCAAAGAAAAACGCGAAAACTTCCATAAACAGAGGCAGCGCGATGATCTGTCCGCCGAGCCTCATAAAATCAGGCCATATCAATGATAACTGAAGCCCGATGATGGTCCCCGTCACTACCCCCACTGCGATAGTTACCGTAAACCCTTTGGCAATCCTTCTTGCCATCGTAAGATATTGGGAGTCTTTTTTCCTGATGCCTAAAAACTCCATGACCATAATAACAATCGGTATACCGACACCAATAGTCGCAAAGATTATGTGGAAACCCAGTGTACTTGCTGTTATTATACGTCCTAAAAGAACCTCATCCACTTAAATCACTCCTTATATGCGTACCTTTAATTATATATTCAAATGTGTCGATTTCAATTGATAGCCAATGACAATATTGTGAAAAATTGTGCAAATAAACTACTCAACGCTCATTTCATCGCCTTCTGACGCTTCTTTGACAAATGTATGAAATATAATTCCAATAATCACCATGACGAGCAGACTCGTAATCGCAATCCGTGAAGCGAGCGGCCCGTACTGGCTGAGTGCGAGCGTGATCGTACCGTATATGAACGGGCCGATGATGGCACTCATTTTCGCACTGAATGCGAACAGTCCGAAAAACTGCCCTTCCCGTCCGGGCGGTGACAGTTCGATGATCATCGTTCTTGAGACTACCCACACCGACCCCATGGCGATGCCGAACATCGATGCGGCAATCCAGAACGTCCACATCGGCAGCGGCACGGCGGCGACCGTAATCGCGGCTCCGAGTAAAATGGATATGATTAAAAATGTTTTCTTGGAGCCGAGGGCTTTATTTACAAAACCGAACACGAGTGCGCCGACGATGCTGAATCCGGTCGCCACCATGAAAACGACGAGGAAATCCGACGGGCTGAATCCGACGACGGTCGTCGCGTACGGCTGCATCATCGCGATGGCGGTTGCGAGCGCGTCATTGACGAAAAAGTACGCAATCATGAAAAAGAATATCGACGGATAACTCCGTGCCTCCTTGAAGGTGTGGTAAATATCTTTGTAGCCTTTAAGGAAAGACTTCGATGAAGACGTCGATTTTTTGACGTGTTTGTCTTTGTTGATGAAAAACAGCGGCAGTGCAAATATGAGGAATAAAATCCCCGACATCCAGAATGTGTTGTGGATGCCTGCGTCTCCGACGAGGTACATGACGGTGATGATGCCGAACAGTGTGCCGAGGTAGCCGAGCGCCACACCGAATCCCGAGATGAGCGGGATTTCCTTTTTCCTGCCGAGTGACGACAACATGCCGTCATAAAAGACGTTTCCGGAGCTGAAGCCGAATTTCGCGATGACGAAAATGATGATCGTGATGACGAGGCCGTTCGGCAGCCCGAATAACAGCCCGGTATTCATATCACCGAATATGCCCATTAATATTGCGCCGGTCACCGTGATGAGTGTAAAGATCATGACAAAGCGTTTCCGCCTGCCTGTCCGGTCCATGACGACCCCGTAAAGCGGGGAAAATAGTATGAGCAGAATCGCCGCAGCCGCATTGGCGTAGGCGATGATTGTCGATGCAATCTGTTCAAGCTGCGGATTGTCCCCCACCACTGCCGTTATATACTGTGGGAAAAACAATGTGACGATATTCGCTGAGAAGATCGTATTTGCAAAGTCGAAAAATGCCCATGCCAGAATCGGCAGAGATAAAAACAGAGCCAGCGGTTTACGTGTCTTTTCCATATGGACCTCCAAAATAATCATGATCGCTGCAGTTTGTTGTGAATTGAGTTGGGGTGGGTTTTGTGTCCATCACATGGTCGCGCGGGCCGTGAGCATGTGGAGTAAATTCTATCGGAGCCTCGTTTCCATTTCGAAGCGCTGATAGACTTCCATCGGAGCCTCGTTTCCATTTCGAAGCGCTGATAACAGGTATTCGCAACACCCACGAGTTCCTGCAAGCAAACACCTCCACACCCAACCACTCAATTCATTCAAAAAAGACACATGAACATCACACTGTTTCCAAGTGAAATTCATGTGTCCTTCAATTAAGAACGTTCAGTATATTCTTTGACCAGGGCAGTGACTGTGTCTGATTTTGGTGAACGCATTGCTGCGTCTGCCAGCTGCTCCATGTCTGTTTTCTTAAGGTCAGCGATCTGCTGCCTTGCTTTCAGCACGCTGCCTGCGCTCATTGAGAACTCGTCCAGGCCTAAGCCGAGGAGTAATGGAATCGCAGTTTTATCGCCCGCCATCTCGCCGCACATGCCGGCGCACTTGCCTTCTTCATGTGCTGCTTTGATGACATTATGAATCAGACGCAAGAGTGCCGGATGATAAGGCTGGTAAAGATAAGATACATTCTCATTCATGCGGTCGGCTGCGAATGTGTACTGGATCAGATCGTTCGTACCGATGCTGAAGAAGTCCACGACTTTCGCAAACTCATCTGCAAGTACCGCAGTGGATGGAATCTCAACCATGATGCCGACTTCGATATCATCGCTCACGTCCACACCGTCCGCCTGCAGTTCATCACGGCATTCGATGAGGAGTGCTTTCGCCTCTTCGAATTCTTCGATCGTTGCGATCATCGGGAACATCACTTTCAAGTTGCCGTGAACGCTTGCACGCAGTAACGCACGCAGCTGGGTTCTGAAGAGATCTTTATTATCCAAAGCCATACGGATGGCACGGTAGCCTAAAAATGGGTTGAGTTCTTTCGGCATATCGAGATAAGACAGCTCTTTGTCTCCGCCGATATCAATCGTACGGACGACAACCGGTTTATCTTCCATGCGCTCGAGCACCGCTTTGTAAGATTCGTACTGCTCGTCTTCGGTCGGCAGTTCGTTTCTGCCCATATAAAGGAATTCAGTACGGAATAAACCGATGCCTTCCGCGCCGTTTTCAAGCACCATTTCAACATCTTCAGGCGTTCCGATGTTCGCACCGAGCTCGACTTTGATGCCGTCGGACGTCTTCGTCTCATCATCTTTAATCTTAAGTAATTCCTGTCTCTCTTGATCGAGTGCTTCTGCTTTGATTTCATAGGCTTTGATCTCTTTGTCAGTCGCGCCGACAATGACATCGCCTTTTTCACCGTCGACGATGATCATATCGCCTTCCGTGATTTCATCCGTCACACCTTTTGTTCCGACGACCGCCGGAATTTCAAGCGTGCGTGCCATGATTGCAGAATGGGACGTGCGTCCACCGATGTTCGTCACAAAGCCTTTAACAAACTGCTTATCCAGCTGTGCAGTATCGGATGGCGTCAGGTCATCTGCAACGATGACGACTTCCTCGTCGATGGCTGCCGGGTTCGGCAATGGACGGTCAAGAAGATTTGCGAGTATGCGTTTGCCCACATCTTTGATGTCGGCTGCGCGTTCACGCATATATTCGTTGTCCATGCTCTCGAACATCGTCACAAACTCATCACGTGTTTCAACGAGCGCCTGCGGTGCACTGTAGGACTGCCCGGTGATTTTCTCCTCAATCGGATTGATCATTTCAGGATCCTCGAGCACTAAAAGATGCGCATCGAAGATGGCTGCGTGTTCAGGACCCACAGCTTCTTCTGCATGATTGCGTATTTTCGTAATTTCCACTTTAGTTTTATGAATACTGTCTTTAAACTTTTGAACTTCTTCTGCAGATGCACTGCCATCAATTGAAGTTTCAGTAAAATTTAAATCGGGTTCGACAAGTGAGTACACTTTAGAAATCGCAATGCCGTCACTTGCTCCAATCCCTTTTAGTATTTTAGACATTAGTCAGTCAGCCCTTCATTGCTCAGAGTTTCTGTAATTGCTTCCAGTGCTTCTTGTTCGTCGTTTCCTTCTGCGTATACAGTCACTTCGGAATCTTTGCCGACGCCGAGTGACATGACACCCATGATTGATTTCAAGTTCACTTTTTTACTGTTGAATTCAAGCTGAAGTTCAGAATCGAACTTCGATGCTGTCTGTACGAGTATAGTTGCAGGTCTTGCATGTATCCCTGTTTCATCTGTTATAAAATATGATTTTTGCTCCATTGCCGATTGCTCCTTCGTCTCATAGAATAAAGTTATTATTTAAAGTAAGATTACTTTCTTTGATTTTATCATTATTAACAGATAAAAAGCCAACGAGATGTCAGCTTTTCATCATTTAAACAGTTTCTTCTTTTAAATAAGCCATGCAATGTTCGATATGATCATTACCGAGTTTCTTCATTAAGAAGTAGCTCACTGCCGCGCCGAGCGCTCTGCCGACGATGCTGACCAGCCCGAATCGGCTGAATTTCTTCTTCTTGCTGATTCTTCTGAATAAAAACGGCGTCAGCCTTGAACGGACGACATCACTGCCGATACTCGTCGCCATGACCCAGCCGCGGGTCATCAGATCATCATTCGTTGAAGAGACATCATCATGCTCGATTTCAAAAATATCTTCAATCTCACCGTGAATATCATTCATCAGTTTCATGTCCGTTCCGACATCTAGCAACGGAATCGGCAGGGCTGCAGCGACACTTGAAATCATCGCTTTTTTCTTGACGAGTTCTTTAGCTTTACGCTCTTTATTCTTCAGATTCTCTGCAGTTACTGGATATTGGTTCATTAGTAAACCCTACTTTCTTTTTGAATGTTTATCTAATGTTTATAATACCCGTAATCCCGAATTTTAATCGTTGCCGAGCTGAATCGTCACGACTTTCAAATACTTGCCCGTCTTATATCCTTTGACGGTTTTGAAGTCTTTCGGCAGCCCTTTGACGTCTTCCAAAGTGTATGCAATGCCCATGTTCTTCATCGTCTGATCAATCTGTTTTTTAAACTGGTTCAAAGAAAAAGTCTCCAGATTCTGGCTTAAAATCAGCTTGCCGTCCGGGCTCAGAATTTTTAAGGATTCTTTGATCAGTTTCGGATAATCCCGTTCGACCTTGAATACTTTTTTCTTATTTCTGCTGAAGCTCGGCGGGTCGATCAAAATCGTATCAAACTGATGATTTTTCCGCTCTGCGAATTTCAGGTAATCGAAAGTATCCATAATATGAATCGTATGGTTATCCGTCTTCAAATTATTGACGTTGAAATTGTCTGTGATGAGCTCTGTCGTACGGCCCGCAAGGTCGACACTTGTCGTCGACATGCCGGACAGCGCCGCTGCAACGGAAAATGAACCGCTGTATGCAAACAGATTCAAAAACGTTTCGTTGTGCGAATGTTTATCCTTAAGAAGGGATTTACGCGTTTCCCTCTGGTCTAGAAACAGTCCCGTCATCGGACCGTCGTTCAAGTTGACGTTGAAACGCATGCCGCTTTCCAGCACCTGAATCGTCCCTGCCTGATTGCCGGTCACGTGATTATTCTGAATCTGCATTTTGCCGTCGATAGAAAACCTCGTCTGTTCCGTAATCGATTCAGGCTTCAATTCTTCAATCAGCACCTGCACGACCAGATTACGGATTTTATAAATTCCCGCCGAATAGTAAGTAATGAACAGATGCCCGTTGAAATTGTCGATCGACAATCCGCCGATGCCGTCCCCGATTTCATTGAACAGTCTGAAAACGTTCGTATCGTTCTGATTGTACAGCGGCGTCCGTTCACCGATCGCCGTAACGATCTGACTGCGAATAAAGTCCTCGCCGATCTCAACATTTTCATCTGTACTTAAAATCCAGCCATACGTACGTTGCTCAAAGCTCATCATCGCGTAACCGATGAATTTGCCCAGATAATCGGTCAGTCTGACCACTTCGCCGTCCTTTAAAAAGACGGAATCACTCAGCTCATCCTGGCCGATATTGAGCTTGCCTTGATAAAAGGGTCTTTCGACCCCTTTTTTTAATTGTATTGTATTCATTGATTCGCATCCTTTGTAATTAAAAACTTGTGTATAATGCTGGCCGCAAGTGCGCTGGTACGGTCACCCTCATCGAGTGCCGGCGCAACTTCACTGATATCAAAACTGATCAGGTTATCGAGCTTTGCCAGACGTTCAATCATGCCATGTATTTCCACCGGTGTAAATCCATTTGGTGTCGCCATACTGACACCAGGTGCCGCATACTCTGCGATCGAGTCCATGCACAGTGTCGCAAATACATAATCGTAATTGTCCAGCGCCTTGAACATGTAGTCGGAAATCTTCTTCGAATCGCGTATATCATCCATCAGCGCATAGTTCACCCCGAGTGCATCCGCCGTATCGAACAGCGTACCGGTGTTGCCGCTGTACTGGATGCCCATGACGAAATAATCGACATCTGCATCTTTCGTTAAAATCTGATAGAACATTGTGCCGGACGTCGCCCTCGGTTCGATTCTCATATCAAAATGCGCATCAAAGTTAAGCACTGCGATCTTTGCATCGGGATGCGCTTTCCTCACGCCCAAATAGTGGCCGTACAATGTTTCATGGCCGCCGCCGATGATGAGCGGAAAATCCTTTTCATTTAATACATCTGCAACTGCACTGCCGAGCGCCTCCTGCGAAGATTCAAGGTCTTTCGTACCCATCACGGTGCCGTAATCATAGAGCGTGTCCGTGTAAGGCATCCCCGCCAGTTTATCGCGCACGCTGAACGGGCCTTCCCAAGCGCCGGCGAGACCTTTATTCCGCTTGACACCTTCATCTGAACTGAATCCAAGGAAAACCGTGCCCGGCTCTGTTGATGCCTTCTGGTCGTAATCGTGAGTGACCTGGTGGATGCGCTCTTTTACATCCGGATTATCAATGCGTGCGTCCATCTTATGCTTTCTTATCTCTGTCAATTGTTGTCCCTCCATTAAATTCTTTAAAAATACTGAACAATAATAGCGGTGTCGTGAGAATCACGAGCACGATATTGAACGGTAAAATGAATAATGACAATTCAACATCTTTGAAAATGGTGATGTACAGGCTGACCGTCAGCTTCAGCCATAAACCGGCAATGACAATCATCTGCCTGTTGTAGTGGACATTTCTCCACGTATTCATCACTGTGAAAATCATGTATAAAACAGCCAGCGACAGCGTAAGGAAAAGATTGATCCACTCATAAATATAACTCATCTGCGAAATTCTGAAATACCCTTCCGTAAATACACCCTGCCTGTTGTTGAACTCGACAAGAATGAAAACCAGTACAAGAAACCCGAGCAGCAGCTCCAAATAATTGATTTTCAGCCAGGACGGAATACCTATTTCAATAAAATCCTTGCCCTTTTTGAGAAGGCGATTCCTGAACTGATACATCTCTTCTGAGAATCCCAGGTACTGGTTTGGATTCAGCTTGTTGATGCCGCGTTTTGAAGCACGGGACATCTCCTCCTCGCTTTTCGTCTTCGGCTTTTTGAGCAGGTTTTTGGATTTCGAAAGAAATACACCCACCCACAGTGCCAATAACGACAACAGCCAGATCAGGCCGAAGAACATGTTGATGCTGAGCACATCCGTCGGGTTCAACGACTCCTCAATATTCGAGTACACTGCGTTCTGCGTAAAGAAATAAGCGATACCGTAGCAAAACATGATAATCATATAATGTTCCTTACGGTGTTTCGGGTTCAAATATTCATTATATATGTTGTAAAGCAGGTGGACCAGAAATGCGATGAAAAATAAAATCGCCCACCAGCCGTAAACCTGCATCATCAAAACAGTCGTCACGACGAAAAGCAGCAATGATAATCCCATAAAGAAAAATGACAGGAAACCGTCGTATCTGGTCGTATCCCTTACAGTCTGCCCGACTTTAAACATAAAGACACCAAACAGAATAAGAAGAATGCCGGCGATGATCGGGAAATCACCAATGATGATTGACAGCATATTCGTCACTTCAAGGAAAAATGCGTTGATCAGGTCGAGTATCGTATCGATACTGCCCTCATCCACAGGACTGCCGGCAGTCGTGCCGCGGATCCTGCCCGTATTGAATAAAATAAAAACTCCTAAAACTACAAAGAAAAAGCCCAGTAATAAGCTGATATGTACTTCACTCTGGCTTCTCAATTTTTTTAACATTGTGTTCACCTCAGTCCCTCACTATTATAGTTGAAATTCACGAATATTGCATTATTGAAACCGCTCAAATTTCATATTACGGCCCGTCGGATTTTATTTTCAATAATTATATTTTGAATGTTTATATGAAAAAGTGCTGGGTATATATAGAGTACAGATGATAATATAATATAATGATATTCTCTTAGGAGAGTGATTCAAATGACGTTCGATAAAGATAAAAAAGATGCTTTTGAAGAAGAAAAACGTGAACAGGAAAGAGATAAAGAGCGCGACTCAAACGATAAATCCAAAGATTCAGATGACAAACAGGAACAAGGTGTCGAAAAGACGAAAGAAGAGCTTAACGACGCTTTTGAATAGCATTAGATCCAAGATTTGGCTTTAAGATTCAAGTTTCAGGCATTTGGCTTCACAGATTTAGGATTTGGCATTATGCAATAAGGCACCCTTATGCGGAGGGTGTCTTATTTTTGTGTGGATTTCGGGGTGCTAATATTTTTATTGGATTCATCTGGATTCAGCGGAGCTTCGATTCCATTTCGAAGCTCCGCTGGAAGTCTATCACCGCTTCGATTCCGATTCGAGGCTCCGCTAACTTTTTAACAGGTACTCGCAACACTCACGAGTGCTCACAGAAAGTTCAACAGCCACAACAAAAAGACACCCGCAATTCATTGCGGGTGGCCATCTATTTCATCGCTCTGAAGCCGATGTCTTTTCTATAAAATAATGTATCTGTCTCGTACTCTATCTGGTTCACACAATCATATGCTGCATCTACTGCATCATTGATCGTTTCACCGTGTCCGGAGACGAGTAAAACACGTCCGCCGGATGTGATCACTGCTTCTGATGCATCCTGGCTCAGACCGCTGATGAAACACTGGGCAGCCAGATCTTCCGGAATGCGGACTGAGCTGCCTTTCTCATATTCGCCCGGATATCCTTTACTCGCGAGCATCACACCAGCGACAAAACCGGAGCGCCACTCGAGGGTGAACGGTTTTTTATTATACATATTCTCTAAAACTTCGCCGAGGTCGGATTCAAGGAGACTCATCAGTACCTGGGCCTCCGGGTCTCCGAACCTCGCGTTGAACTCGATGACTTTGACGCCGTCAGCTGTGACGATGGCACCGAGATACATCACGCCGAAGTAGCTGAGGCCCTCATCCACCATCGCCTTTGCTGTCGGCTCGACGATTTCACGGACCGCCTCCATCCGCACATCTTCGCTGATATGTGTGACCGGCGCATAAGCCCCCATGCCGCCTGTGTTCGGACCGTCGTCGTTATCGAACGCGCGTTTATGATCCTGCGCCATGACTTCGAACGGATAGACGAACGCCTCGTTCACAAGCACCATCAGGCTGAACTCTTCGCCGTCCAGAAACTCCTCGACGACTACCTGGCCACTGTTCTCAACAAGCATTTCATGCAATGCATCGAGCGCCGTGTCGAGATCCATCGCGACGACGACGCCCTTGCCTGCGGCAAGGCCGTCTTTCTTGATGACGATCGGTGCACCTTCATGCTTAACATACGCCACCGCCGCTTCATAATCCTCAAACGTCTCGTATTTCGCCGTCGGAATATTATACTTTGCCATCAGGTCCTTGGAAAATGCCTTCGATGACTCAAGCTGAGCTTCCAGCTTACGCGGTCCGAATACTTTTATATCGTGCTCGTCTTCAAGATAATCCGCCAGACCTTCAGACAACGGCGCCTCCGGCCCAACGATGACCCAGTCCACGTTTTCATCGATGCAGATGCCTGCGATGGCCTCGAAATCGGTGATGCCGACTTTGCTGACGACTGTTGCGATATCTCTCATGGCATAGTTGCCGGGAATCGCCACGATGCCCTCGACCGACGGCGATTCATGCAGTTTTTTCACAATCGCATGTTCACGCCCGCCGCTGCCAATTACTGCTACTCTCATTTTTTTAGCCTCCATCACAAAATAAAATACTCGTGAATTTCTAGTGTTTAAAATGACGCATGCCAGTAAATACCATCGCCATGCCGTGTTTGTTACAGTAGTCGATCGACTCCTGGTCGCGCTTTGAGCCGCCCGGCTGGATGATTGCCTTGATGCCGTGTTCGTGCGCAAGTTCTACAGAATCCGGCATCGGGAAGAAGCCGTCACTTGCCAGCACCACATTTTCATCCAGCTGGATTGCACGTTCCGCCGCAATCTTCAATGCACCGACACGGTTCATCTGACCCGCACCGATACCGACCGTCTGCTTATCATTCGCGAGCACGATCGCATTCGATTTCACATGTTTGGAAACTTCCCATGCGAGTGCCAGCGCCTTCATCTGATCTTCCGTCGGTTCCACTTCAGTCACCACATTGATTTCGGATGGATTCAACTTACCCGTATCGCGGTCCTGCACCAAATACCCACCGGACACGCTGACAAATTCATCACCGTCCAGGTCTTCAGTGAAGTCGACCGCAAGGAGGCGGAGGTTTTCTTTATTATCAAACACTTCAAGCGCACCGTTCGTGTAAGATGGTGCAATCACCACTTCAAGGAAAATCTTGCTCATCGCTTCCGCCGCTTCTCTGTCCACCGGACGGTTGCACGCGATGATGCCGCCGAATATCGACTGGTCATCCGCTTCATACGCATTGTTGAACGCTTCGACCATCGTCTCGCCTGTACCGACGCCGCACGGGTTCATATGCTTCACCGCAACCGCGACCGGAATATCGAACTTCTTGGCGAGCCCGAATGCACTGTCGCCGTCACGCAGGTTGTTGTAGCTGAGCTGTTTGCCCTGCAGCACTTCTGCGTTCAAAATCGTATTCCGGTCATCTGTCGTCTTGACAAGTTTCGCATCCTGATGCGGGTTTTCACCGTAGCGCAAAGTACGTTCGCTGCCTTTAAAATAACTCACAATCGCGTGATCGTATTCAGCCGTATGCTTGAACACCTTGACACTCAATTGACGGCGGTATTCAAGGTCCAGCGTCCCCGCCGCAATCTTCTCAAGCACTTCATCGTAATCCTGCGGATTGACGACAGTCGTCACATGCTTGAAGTTCTTCGCCGCCGCACGGAGCATCGTCGGTCCGCCGATATCGATATTTTCCACCGCTTCCGCTTCCGTCACACCGTCCTTCGCAACCGTCTCCTTGAATGGATACAAGTTCACGACAACCAGATCGATCGCCTCGATATCATTCGCTTGCATATCTTTTACGTGCGACGCGTTATCACGGTCCGCCAATATGCCGCCGTGCACTTTCGGGTGCAATGTTTTCACACGCCCGTCCATAATTTCCTCAAACTGCGTCAGATCGCTCACACCGCGCACTTCATAGCCGAAACTTTTAATCTTATCGTAAGTCCCGCCCGTCGAATAAATTTCATAGCCTGCGTCGATCAAACCTTTAACAAAATTCTCCAAACCTGCCTTATTGGAAACACTGATCAATGCTTTCACTGTTTGTCCTCCTCTGCTTTAACTAAAACCATTTTCACTGCCTGTGGATAAAGCTGATGTTCTATACTGTGAATCTTATATTCCAGATCTGCCAAAGTATCATCCGGGTCAATATCCACCGGCACCTGCGCGATGACCTCGCCCGTATCGATGCCCGCATCCACGAAATGCACCGTGACACCCGTCTGAGTGACACCTGCATTAAATGCATCCTCGATGCCGTTTGCCCCTTTGAAATCCGGCAGCATCGACGGGTGAATATTGATGATCCGCTGCGGATACTCGCTGATAAAGTCCGCCGACAAAATGCGCATATATCCCGCGAGCAGAATATACTCGACCCGGTACATCCTCAAAACACTCAACATATCCTGCTCGAAATCCGCTCTCGAATCATACTTTTCACGCTCGACAACGATGTAGTCGATCCCTCTATTGATTGCACGCTGAATGGCATACGCAGGATTATAATCCGAAATGAGCACAACAATTTCAATGCCCGCCTCTTCCTGCTGGTTCACCAGATTTTCAAAATTTGTGCCGCCGCCTGACGCGAACACGGCCACACGCGTCTTAGTCATGTATAGTGATCCCTTTATTATCCGTCACTTCACCGATCAGCACCGCTTTCTCACCGATCGAATGGAGATGGCTGACCGCCTGGTCTGTATCCGACGCATCCACTACAAGAATAAAACCGATGCCCATATTGAAGACATTGTATGCTTCTTCGGCCTCTATGTTGCCGAGCGTCATCAGCCAATCGATGATTTTCGGCAGCTTGATGTTTTCAGTCGTGACTGCTGCGCCGAGTGCTTCAGGAAGCGCACGCGGAATGTTTTCGATGAAACCGCCGCCTGTAATATGGCTCATCGCCCTGACGTCGACCTTTTCCATCAGACTCTGCACCTGGCGCACATATATACGCGTCGGTTCAAGCAGCAGGTCGATCAGCTTATCGCCGTCCAGAGTCTCCGCTTCAACGTCGATATTGTTATCCGCAATCAGCTTGCGCACAAGGCTGTAGCCGTTCGAGTGCACGCCGCTCGACGGCAGGCCGATGATCTTATCACCCGGTTTTGCAGTCGAACCGTCGATGTACAGATCCTTTTCGACCGCACCGACCGCAAATCCTGCGATGTCATATTCACCTTCGCCGTACATGCTGCCCATCTCGGCCGTCTCGCCGCCGATCAGTGCGCAGCCTGCGTCCATACAGCCGTCGGACACGCCTTTGACGATATCCGCCACACGTTCCGGCACCACTTTATCGACTGCGATGTAGTCCAGGAAGTAGAGTGGTTCCGCACCCGTCGTCAAAATATCATTGACACACATCGCAACAGCATCGATACCGATGGTATCGTGTTTGTCATGATCAATTGCCAGTTTCAGCTTCGTACCGACACCGTCGGTGCCGGACACGAGCACGGGCTGTTTCAAACCAAGTTGTGACAGATCGAATCCCGCGCCGAAACCGCCGAGACCGCCCAGCACTTCAGGACGCACCGTCTTCTTGACGTGGCTTTTCATCTGCTCGACTGCCGCATAGCCCGCTTCAATATCCACACCGGCCTTTTTATATTGCTCGCTCATCACTACACTCCTTTTTGTTTGAGATCTTTTTCCTGAGGCAGTATCGCCTCTTCGATATCAATCGGATAATTACCTGTAAAGCATGCATCACACTGGCCTTTGGAGCCGAACTGATGATAGACGTCATGCATTTTATCAACAGACAGATATGTCAGTGAGTCCGCACCGATTTCGTCCCGGATCTCATCGCGCGATTTTCTGCTTGCGATGATTTCCGCATGCGTCGAAACGTCGATCCCGTAATAACACGGGTTTTTAAGCGGCGGTGAGGATACACCCATGTGCACTTCGGCAGCCCCCGCCTTTTTCAACGCTTTCACAATAAAACGGCTCGTCGTGCCGCGCACGATCGAATCATCGATGACGATCAGCCGCTTGCCTTCAACAATATCCCGTACCGGTGACAGCTTCATCCGCACCGCACGTTCCCGCGCTTCCTGGCCGGGCGCCGTAAACGTCCGACCGACGTAACGGTTTTTTAAGAGCCCCTGCTCCTGCGGGATACCGATTCTCTCGCTGAACCCTTTCGCAGCAGCAAGTGAGGAATCCGGCACACCGATGACGATATCCGCCTCGACATCCATCTCGTCAGCCAGCGCACGGCCAAGCTCCTTACGGATCCGGTAAGTCGACGTATTTCTGAACTCGGAATCCGCACGTGCGAAATAAATATATTCCATCGAGCACATATGCGGATACGTTTGATCCGTATAATAGTCAAAGTCGATGCCGTCATCCGTAATCGTAATCAGCTCACCCGCCTCGATATCGCGGATATACTCCGCGCCGATTGCTGTAAACGCACACGTTTCACTCGCCACGCAGTATGAGCCGTCCTTTTTACCGAGCATCAGAGGACGCACACCGTGGTCATCGAGCGCCACCGTGAGACTGTCCTCATGCATGATCATAAAAGCGAAGGCGCCTTTCAATTGTTTCAAGGTTTTCTTTATTCTACTTTTACGCTTTTCCAACCCTTCTTCGCCCGCGCCTTTTTCACGGCGGAGGAGATGTGCGAACACTTCAGAGTCCGAAGTCGTCTGGAAAATCGATCCCTGGTCCTCGAGTGCCCGACGCAAATTCATCGCGTTGACCAGGTTGCCATTATGCGCAAGACCGAGGTCACCGGTATGGCTTTTGAACAGGAACGGCTGGACGTTTGAAAGTTCGCTGCCTCCGCTCGATGCGTAACGCGTATGGCCGATGGCATACGGGAACGGCTTGAGCGAATCCAGCTGTTCCTTGGATAGTGCCTCAGTCAGTAATCCCATGCCGCGTGCGCCGAACAGGTACTCGCCGCTCGAACTTACGATGCCCGCGCCCTGCTGGCCGCGGTGCTGCAGACTGTGCATCGCCATATACGTCAGTTCGCTCGCCTCCGGGTGTCCCCAGATGCCGAACAGCCCGCACTCTTCCTTTAGTCCGTCGAATTCATGCATTCCGGAATTGCCCCCTTCAAAGTCGCATTGATTTCTTCAATATCGTATTGTGCATTAAAGTTCTGTGCCTGTACTTTGAAAGTTTTTCCTGTGAGTTTACCGATCTCTTTTGCACCGTCGATATTCATGCCTGCCGGTGCGACGACGATGTAATTCGATGCACTTTCAGAGAAAAGAAGATCTCCGCGCACGTCGATATCGATGTCAGCGCCTAAGTCATGGAAGCTTGCGAGCTGTGCAAGTTTCACGATCAGACCGCCCCGGCCAAGCGGTGCTATTTTGTGGATCTCGCCGTTTACATATAAATCTTTCAGCATGCTGCCGCGCTTGAATTCAGTGTCGAGGTCGATTTCGCGTTCTGCATGACGGATTTTACCGTCGATCAGTTTTTCAAGCTGTGAACCCTGGAACTGCGCTTTCAGGTCGCCGACAAGATACACTGCGTCGCCTTCAGCCACTTTATCTTCTTTAACTTTGTTGATGTCTTCGATCAGGCCGACCATACCGATGACCGGTGTCGGCAGTACACTTGCTGTTTTCGTTTCGTTATACAGACTCACGTTACCTGAAACGACCGGCGTACCGAGCGCACGGCATGCTTCCGCCATCCCTTTCGTCGATGCATCCAGCTGATTGTAGATCTGAGGCTTTTCAGGCGAACCGTAGTTCAGGCAGTCCGTCATCGCGAGCGGCTCGGCCCCTGTTGCAATGATGTTGCGGTAGGCCTGTGCCACGACTTCCTTGCCGCCGTTGTAAGGGTCTGCGTAAACGTAACGGCTCTTGCCGTCGATCGTCATCGTGACCGCTTTGTCCGTCCCTTCAATCTGGACGATCCCTGCGCCGAAGCCTGATTTTTGAACCGTATTGCCGTTCTTCTCTGCATCAAATGCTTCGTAAATGGATTCTTTTCCTGCAAGCGTCGGGTGTTCCAATAGTGATTTGAATGCTTCTTCCAGATTTTCATCGGTATAGTCATTTTTTGCTTCATCCTGTTCCGGCTTCTCGCCTTCGAGGATGTAGACCGGTGCTTCTTCTGATAACGGCTGAACCGGAATATCTGCATACAGTTCGTCATTATAATATAGAAGGAGACGGTCGGAATCCGTCACTTCACCGATGACCGCGTTCGGAAGTTCCATCTCATCGAACAGGTCTAAAAACTTCTGCTCACTGCCGTCTTCAACGACCAGAAGCATACGCTCCTGCGTTTCCGAAAGCATCATTTCATAAGGGGAAATGTCCGATTCTGTCACCGGGACTTTATCAAGATACATCGTAATGCCGGAGTTGCCTTTTGCCGCCATTTCGGAACTGGATGATGTGAGGCCGGCTGCACCCATATCCTGGATACCGACAAGTTCAGGCATATCAATCGCAGCCAATGTCGCTTCCATCAGCCTTTTACCTGCTTCCGGATTACCGATCTGTGCGGACGGTGGGGCCACATCTGAGTCGTCGGATAGTTCTTCCGATGCGAATGACGCGCCGAGAATCCCGTCACGGCCCGTTTTTAAACCGACGTAGATCACTTTATTGCCAGCGCCTTTCGCCGTCCCTTTTTGGATCTTGTCATGGTCGATCAGACCGACACACATTGCGTTGACGAGCGGGTTGCCGTCATAATGGCCATCGAATTCCGCTTCACCGGAAACCGTCGGGATGCCGATTGTGTTGCCGTAGTCGCTCATGCCTGCGCGGACACCTTCTAATAATCTTCTGTTGTTCGGGTTTGTCAGCTCACCGAAACGCAGTGAGTTCAGGAGACCGATCGGTCTCGCACCCATGGAGACGATGTCGCGGACGATGCCGCCGACCCCTGTTGCTGCACCGTTGTACGGATCGACAGCTGACGGGTGGTTATGGGATTCCGCCTTGAATACCAGCGCCTGATCGTCACCAATATCGACAACGCCCGCACCTTCGCCCGGCCCCATCAGTACCTGCTTGCCTTCAGACGGGAACTGCTTTAAAAATGGTTTTGAATGTTTGTATGAACAGTGCTCGCTCCACATTGCGGCGAAAATGCCCGTTTCCGTGTAGTTCGGCGCTCTGCCCATGATTTCATTGACTTTTTCGTACTCCGCGTCCGTAAGTCCCATGCTCTGATACAATTTCTCGGTTTTAATGTCCTGCTCCGTCGGTTCAACAAACTTATTCATTATTTTACTGCCTCCATTTTTTCATAAAATTTCTTATAAGTATCCACTACTGAGCCGGTCCCTTCGCGGAACACGTCCTTGTCAAAATTCTCTCCGGTTTTCGGGTCCCATATGCGGCACGTATCCGGCGAAATTTCATCCGCCAGCAAAATGTTGCCCCGTGTATCCCTGCCGAACTCCACTTTGAAATCCACAAGCTGCAGCCCCATCTCTTCCATTATGTCGATGAGTGCGACATTCAGCTGATGCGCCCGTTTTTTGAGCTCGCTCACTTCCTTGTCGGTCGCAATATCCATCTGAATCGCATGCGCACGGTTGATGAGCGGGTCGCCCAGTTCATCATCCTTCAAATAAATTTCGAGTAACGGCGGTGCGAACTCCCTGCCTTTTTCAAATCCGAGTCTTTTTGTAATGTTGCCGGCAGCAAGGTTGCGTACCACCACTTCCAGCGGAATAATTTCGACTTTCCTGACCAGCTGCGTCGTGTCGCCGGTGCGCTCGATAAAATGGGAAGGCATCCCCATCTTTTCAAGCCGTACAAACATTTCTGATGTAATGATGTTGCTGAGGCGCCCTTTCCCCGGCGCCGCTTCACGTTTTCTGCCGTCTGCTGCGGTCACTTCATCTTTGTACTCGACTTTCAGAACAAAAGGATCTTCGACTTCAAACATGCGTTTCGATTTGCCTTCATATAGCAGTTCCATGTCGCCTACTCCTTTTCAAAATCCATTTTTAATTGAATCAAAGCTGCTTCAACATCGTCGGTGAGCATTGTGACATGCCCCATTTTACGTTCGGGCTTTCTTGCCGTCTTGCCGTACAGATGCACGTTCCACTCAGGATGGTCGAACAAATCGTCATCCAGTCGGTCAAGGTCCTGGCCGAGCAGATTCATCATGATCGCTGGCTTGTGCTGCGTGATTTCCGGCAGCGGCTGATTCGTCACTGCGAGAATATGCGCATCAAACTGGGAAATGTTGCATGACTCGATCGTATGGTGCGCCGAGTTATGCGGCCGCGGTGCAATTTCGTTGACATACAATCCGCCTGCTTTGTCGATGAAAAATTCGACTGTGAACACGCCGGTGAAATGAAGTTTATTCATAATCCTGGAAACTTCTTCTTCCGCCTGTTTCTGGTAGTCGACCCGTGACGGTGCGATCGTCCGGTATAAAATCTGATTTCTGTGCAGATTTTCCTGCAGCGGGAAGATGACTTCGTCTCCGCCGGCGTTTCTCGCGACCGTCAGTGACACTTCACGCTCAAGGTCCAAATACTTCTCGGCAATAAACTGCGTGTCGCCGTATGGAATGGTCTCTTTTTCGAGGTCCGCTTCCGACTCGATGAGATACTGGCCCTTGCCGTCATAGCCGCCGGTGGCCGTTTTCACGATGACCGGGTAATTTTCGTGTGCTGCGAATGTTTTGACATCTTCGTCGTTTTCAACTGTTTCAAACGGGACGACTTTTGCGCCCGAGTTTCTGATGGCGTCTTTTTCGTCCTCACGGTTTTGCAGCGTGAGCAATGTGTCCGCTCCCTGAGGCACGTAATACTTGTCGACCATTTCTTTCAGCAGCGGGCCGTCGATATTTTCAAATTCGTAAGTGATAACATCCGATGCGTCCCCGAGTGCTTTCAGCGCCTCTTCGTCATCGAATGCTGCATTGATGAACAGATGGCTCGTCGCACTTGCCGGTGCGTCCGTCGACGGGTCGAGCACCGCCACTTTGTAGCCCATGCGGAGCGCCGACTGTGCCAGCATTTTACCAAGCTGGCCGCCGCCGATGATGCCGATCGTCTGATCCGGATAAATTCTGTCAGTTAAGGTCATTCTGCATAGCCTCCACTTTGTCCTCTAATGATTTCGTATATTCTGTCAGTTTCAGATTGACATCTTCATTTGAAATTGCAAGCATTTTAGCTGCGAGAATGCCGGCATTTTTCGCGCCGGCGTCCCCGATCGAAACGGTCGCGACCGGGATACCGCCCGGCATCTGTACGATGGATAATAAAGAATCCATCCCTTTCAGCGATTTCGATTCAATCGGAACCCCGATGACCGGGACGTTCGTCATGCTCGCGACCATGCCCGGCAGGTGCGCGGCCCCGCCTGCGCCGGCGATGATGACCTTTATTCCGTTCTGTTGTGCGTTCTCTGCGTACTTCATCATGTCTTTCGGTGTGCGGTGTGCGCTGACAACTTTCGCTTCATACTCAATACCAAATTCGTCCAGCATTTCTGCTGCAAGTTTCATAGTCGGCCAGTCCGAAGAACTGCCCATAATAATGCCAACGACCATCATTCATCCTCCTGTATACTGTTAAAGTTGTTAAAGTCGAATGTTCTCTTTTATTTTATCAATTAAAGTATTCAAATTCAACATAAATCACGAACGTTTTAATTACTTTTATTTTTAATGTTTGTATATACGAACGATGACTGGTGTTTATCAAGGTGAAAGTTCGTGAATTTGATTTGATTGAAATTTTCCTCACAATCGTACATAATATACATGAAGAGAAAGTAAACCTTAGGAGGAAAATTTTTATGACTGCTGAAATTTTAAACGGCCGCGAAATCGCCAAAGATTATCGCGCAGGACTTGCAGAAGAAGTAGAGAATTTGAAATCAAAAGGAATCACTCCAAACTTGACTGTAGTCATCGTCGGTAACGACGGTGCTTCATTAAGTTATGTTAAATCTAAAAACAAAGCGGCTGAAAAAGTCGGCATGACTTCAGGCATTGTTCATATGGAAGAAAGTGCGACTGAAGAAGAGGTGCTTGCTGAAGTTGAACGTCTGAATAATGATGACGATGTACACGGTATTCTTGTACAGGTGCCACTGCCGGATCAGGTGGATGAGAACAAAGTACTTGAAGTAATCTCACCGGAAAAAGACGTGGACGGATTCAGCCCGATCAACATCGGTCGCCTGTACACAGGTCAGCGCACATTCGTTCCATGTACGCCACTTGGAATCATGGAACTTCTGAAGCACACTGGTTCATTAGAAGGTAAAGAAGTTGCTGTCATCGGCCGCTCACACATCGTTGGCCAGCCGGTCGCTAAATTACTCACAGACCAGAACGCAACTGTGACATTGATGCACTCACGCACAAAAGACATGGTTGCTAAACTGAAAGACTTCGACGTTGTCGTTTCAGCTGTCGGCCAGCCGGGGCTCGTCACCGGTTCCGACCTGAAAGAAGGCGCAGTCGTTATCGACGTGGGTAACACAATGGTAGACGGTAAACTGAAAGGTGATGTCGACTACGACTCCGCAGAAAAAGTCGCAAGCTACATCACACCAGTTCCAGGCGGTGTCGGTCCACTGACAATCACAATGGTGCTGAACAACACACTGCTAGCTGCCAAATGGAATAAAGGCATCGAATAATATATGTAAGAGGTAACCCCGGTCAGGCGACCGGGGTTTTTGTGTGGTTAAGGGTGTTGTTATGTGTTTTTATTATAGGTGTTATTTCTTATCGGAGCCTCGATATGGAATCGAAACTCCAATAGAGTCCCAACGCCGCTTCGAAATAGAATCGAAGCTCCGATAGAGTCCCAACAACGCTTCGAAATAGAATCGAAGCTCCGTTAAGAATCAATTCCTCTTTAAAATCAAACGATCATAATAAAAATCATATTGATTAAATACAAAATCAAATTCTGAACGCGGATTTTCATATTTCGCATGACGCCCAGTGGAAATCAATTTGAAATACCTTCTTAAAACCTTACTCAAATGCTTTTTTGAAATCACCCCGCCCAAAAACTGGTATACTCCTTCCAGCTTCAACTCCCTATCATGCCGCAGCACGCCGTACTCACAAATGGTCCGGAGCACCGCCTTCTCCTTCGACTCGACATGGCCGCACCCGCACTGAACGTGATACCGGTGCACCCCCACATCAAATCCCGAACATTTCACGCAGCGTATACCACCGTGCAACCGCTCAAACTCAGCATCCTCAAGCTCCCGTGGTTTATAAGGACATGGAATAATAAACGTCTCCACACCACGAGCCACCTGTTCTATATCCAGACTGCCATTCCAGTTTTCCTCGTCCGCAATTTTATGGATTTTCCGTTTAATATCATTGCGCATCATCACATCTACATCGACTTCATCCACAATCTTCACATCATTATGCTCATTGATAAATACGATTGAACTGTGCAATCCGCCCGGCCGCCCCATGCGGTAATGCATCAAGTTCACTTTCTCCATCGACCGCTTCAGCTGAATAAAAATATCCTTATTCAGACGCTTCCCGCCGCTGAACCATTTCCCGTCCACATACTCTAGCGCGCCCGAATAATTCTTCACATCAAATACATACACACCCTCGCCCGTCACAAGCAGCGTATCAATCTGTGTGGTGCCGCCCGCGTCGATCCAGATATCCTTGAAAATTTTCCAGTGCGGGCGGCCGTAGCTCGACAGCCAGTCGTCGAACTCACACTCCCCCGCATAACCCGCGGCGAGACGCTTCAAATTCTGCACATCTTTATCATCACCGCCGCCCCGCGCGCACAATATATGCAGCCACTGATGTTCCAAAGTTTTATTTCTCAAAATAAAAACCTCCTGTCCCGGCAATATATTTTAGAAGGTAAAAAGAACCCCTCATATATATATGCCGAAAAACAGGAGATTTGATTTTTTCTCATGTCAGGTTTATTAAATTTCTTGAATTAAATAATTAACTGTCAAGTGTCAAAGAATCGGAATCTATCGCAAGCAACGATGGATTTAAATAAACCTCGCCTACCCTCTCAATATAATATAAACGAAATAAACCAGGTAAATCGCAACAAGCACAATACCTTCCGTACGTCTGAGACGGTAGCCGGTTCTTGCAAAGATGAACAGCATGACCGTAATCAGAATCATAAGGATGATATCAAAGACAATCACACCGGTCACATCCAAAGGCATAATGGAAGAAGCAAGTCCCGTCACAAGCAGTATGTTGAATATATTACTGCCGATCAGGTTGCCCATCGCCATTTCGGTTTCACCTTTGAACGCGGCCATCACTGAAGTGACGAGCTCCGGCAGCGACGTCCCGAGCGCGATGATGGTCAGACCGACCAGCGCCTGACTCATGCCGAGCGCAACCGCGATTTCGGTGGCGCTGGATACGACGAGTTCCCCGCCGAGCACAATGCCTACGAGTCCAATGATCAAAACAACAATCAATCTCGTCCAGCCAAACTTCTGACCTTCCTCGGTACTATCGGATTTCGCCGTGTCATCCATCGTAATCGACTTCGCACGCTTCGCTTTCTTAAATATGTAGAACATATAAAATAAAAGTCCACCGAGAATGATTACACCGTCCAGACGGCTGATGACACTGCCGCCTTCAGCGCCGAACCATCTTTCACTGATCAGAAGGAGCATCAAAACAGATGCACCAAGCGCAAATATAATATCCCTGTTCGCCACTTCCTTCTCAACGACAATCGGCGCGACGACCACCGTCAGGCCGAGCACTAAAGTAATATTAATAATGTTACTGCCGACCACATTACCGGCAACCATATCCCCGTTGCCCTCAAGCGCCGCAATAATACTGACCACCGCTTCAGGCGCACTCGTCCCGAACGCAATTATGGTCAAACCGATAATAATCGGTGAAATACTCAATTTTTTAGCAATCGTCGAGGCACTGTCCACAAACCAGTCCGCACCTTTTATCAGCAGCACGAACCCCGCCACGAGCCAAACGTATGTCATAGAAGCCCCTCCAAAGTAAAGTCTCCCCCTTCTATACCCCATTTCACACAAAATAAAAGACCCCTCGGCGGAATGAAGTCTGCCCGGGGCCAAAACATATAAAACTTGTATAATATTAATTTGATGCTGAAACTGTTTCGCCGATGACACTCATCTTCGGACCGAACGGTTCGAAGTGGATATTCTCCTCTTTGAAACCGACTTCCGACAACACTTTGATCATCGCGTTCATGAAGTGCATCGATCCGCAAATATAGACACTGCGGTCCTCAAGCCCTTCGAAATCCTCGTGAGTCAAGTAACCTTCAGTATCCGAGTACTTTATTTTCACATCAATTTCCTCACCGAAAGCCTTCATCTCATCTTTGAACGGGTGCATGCCTTCATTCTGTACGCTGTAAATAAACTTCGAGTCCTTTTCGGCAGCCATCGCCTCTTCGATCATCGCCATCACAGGCGTTGCGCCGACGCCCCCTGCAACGAACAGGAATTTATCCGCTTCATGATTCAACAGGAAGTCCCCTGCCGGTGCGCTCAGTTCAAGCGTGTCGCCGACTTTGACATCGTCATGCATATAGTGTGAAACGACGCCGGACTTCTCGCCCGCACCTTCTTTCTTGACTGCAAACTGAAGGCCTTCGTCAGTGTTGATCGAGCAGATTGAATAGTGGCGGAGCGCTTCGTTCGGATAATCGGTCGGGTCCACTTTAACAGTGATGTACTGACCGGCCCGCAGATCGTATTCAACAGTGTCGTTCTTCACTGTGTAACGGACGATATCGTCGGATAGATGATCTTTTTTCACCACTTCGAACGGAACGAATCCGTCCCAGTCGGCAGTCTGGTACATGCCGTTTTCAACGTCAATGAAGATCTGCGCAATTTCACCGTAGTACTCTTCCCATGCGTCCATAATTTCAGGTGTTGCCGCGTCGCCCAATACTTCTTTGATACCGATCAGCAGGTTTTCACCGACGATCGGGTAGTGTTCAGGTAAGACATTGAGTGCGCGGTGCTTGTGCGCAATGCCGATGACCGCCGGTACGATCGCTTCAAGATTGTCAATGTGACGCGCCGCCTGCAGTACTGTGAATGCAAGTGCTTTCGGCTGGTCGCCGACTTTCTGGTTCGTCTGGTTGAACATATCCAGTAATTCCGGATGTTTTTTGAACATTGTCTGATAGAAAACTTTTGTAATTGTTGTACCGTGCTGCTCCAACGCCGGTACCGTCGCTTTAATAATCTCTTTTTTATGAGGTTCCATGAAAACGCTCCTTTGTTTAAGATATATATTTAATACACCTTTAATGATAAAGGGTAAAAGTGTGAATATCAAGCAATTGTAACAATTTTCACAAAGATGTCATAGTTTATTAATGATTCGAAATCCGGCCGTTTCATGGTAATATATATAGTATGAGGTGAATAAAATGAAGTTGACAATGTATACTGATTATTCATTGAGAGTGCTGATGTATCTCGGCACGAGAGACCCTGATGAAAAAGTTCAGATAGATGAAATATCCGAGTATTATAATATATCGAGAAATCACCTGACCAAGGTGGTACATAACCTTGCGAAGCTCGACTACATCCATACTGTGCGTGGTCGCGGCGGAGGGATTATGTTAAAATATAAACCAGAAGAATTGAATGTCGGACAGATCGTCAGAAACACGGAAGATAATTTCTATATCGCCGAATGTTTCCGACCCGACAATGAATGTGTACTGACACCGGTCTGCGGACTGCAGTATGTTTTAAATGACGCATTGAACAACTACATCAACACATTAGATCAATACACTCTTTTAGATATACTACCCAAAGCACTAATGAGGTGAGCCAATGAATGGAAGTTTAATAGTGAAACTGATGGCAGGGCTGTTGCCCGTGGCACCGATCACATCGGATATGCTTGAAGATGACCCGGCGTACGAAACCGGCATTTCAGACGAGGCGGACGGCGGCGGTCAGGGCGATCCGGAATATGCCGACTACGACGGCCCGACGATGGAAGAAGAAGTCGCTGCGTATTCCAGCTCCACCCCGACCATCAGAGGGATGGACAGCATAAATATCCAGGTCGGGGATAGTTTCGATCCGATGGCCGGCGTCTACGCACTGGATAATACCGACGGCAATATCACGGATAACATCCAGTTGTCCGACAACAACGTCGACACTTCGAACCCCGGCAACTACACCGTCAATTATCGCGTTGAAAACAGCGGCAACGGCTGGTTCGAGTACACGAGACAAATCACCGTCTCCGATGCACCGACCGACCCCCTCCCGCTCGTACCGCCGACTGAAGAGCAGCTGAGCGGCGAATCTTCCGGTGACGACAGCGGCAGCGGCGAGACGACCAGCGTCCAGTTCAAAAACATGGACGACACGTCAATCAGCGCCGGCTCCGAGTTCGATCCGAAGGAGGGCATCCAGATTCTCGACACGGACGGCATCGACATCACACACACCGCCTACATTTCCGGCGAAGTCGACACCGAGTCGCCCGGCGATTACACGATCGCATACGCCGTCTTTGACCAGTTCGAAAACCCGCATGCCCATGCCCGCACCATCACAGTTCAATAGTTTTCATAAAATAAACCCCGATGTCCTTTTGTGAGGATATCGGGGTTTTTGTGTATTTGGGAATGTTTTCGTTCTAATAACAACATTTTTAAATGTATTTTTTCCCAACACCGCTTCGAATCAGAATCCAGGCTCCGATGGAGTTCCATCACCGCTTCGAAAGGGAAACGAGGCTCCGATAGAGTTCCATCACCGCTTCGAAAGGGAAACGAGGCTCCGAGGGAGATCTATCAACGCTTCGAATCAGAATCCAGGCTCCGATAGAGTTCCATCACCGCTTCGAATCAGAATCCAGGCTCCGATGGAATCCAGTACATCTCTTTCCACACAGAAAATCCCCTGCTCCTAAGAACAGGGGACGGTTTTTATTATTCAGTTAAAGCTTCCTGGATTGCGTTGTTGAAGTCTTCCAGGTCTTTTGGTGTACGGCTTGTGATCAGGTTATCGGACACGATTACTGACTCATCATGATAAATTGCGCCTGCGTTTTCCAAGTCTTTTTTGACGTTGGCAACGCTTGTGATGTCGTAACCTCTCAACAGTTCAGTGTCGACTAAGAACTGCGGGCCGTGACAAATTGAGAATGTCGGCTTTTTATTTTCAAGGAAGTGTTTGGCAAATTCAGCATTGTCCGGATTGCCGCGCAGTACGTCCGGTGAAAATCCGCCCGGGATCAAAATTGCTGCGTAATCTTCTGCTTTGGCATCTGCGACGCTCTTATCCGCTGTAAATTTGTCACCGTTTTTACCATTTATCTCTTTGCCGTCCGGCGAAATGACTTCTGTTGTATAGCCTTTCGCTTCGATTGCCTCTTTCGGACTTGTATATTCAATCTCTTCTACATAGTCAGCCATTAAAACCGCTACTTTTTTACTCACAAAACATCTCTCCTTATTTTATGATACATAATTCTGATTACCCTTTTGATGATTCGAATAAACATCATCATGCCTTTGAAATACAGACAGATTATCAAAAGGTGAAGAAATTTAAATTATTTCGTGCGTTATATGTTTATACCTATATATGCTGGGTAAATTGACACTGTAAGCAAGATAAAACACTAACTGAAAAGGAGAGTTTTATTATGGCAGACAAAGGATTTTTTGACAAAGCGAAAGATGCAGCATCTAACGCAGGTGAAAATTGGGACAACATTAAAGAAAAAGGCGACAGTGTTGTAGACAAATTTGACAAAGGCGGCAATGACGACGATAAGAAAGACAAGAAGGACGACAAAAAAGACGAAAAATAAAATATCGGTTTTTCATTCACTGTAACCGGGATTACCCTTTTACAGTAATTAAAACATAAAAGAGCAAAGCTGAATGAACAGCTTTGCTCTTTATTTTTCGTTGACGGCTGTAATGAGATCATCGATGCTCTCATCTGCCCGGTGAATATATTTTTCACTGTTTTCAACGTGGATTGAAAGCAACTCCTCGTGTTTCCCGAAATCATCGTCTTCGTAAATTGACTTGAATTCAATTAAGGCGAGCGTACGGTTTTCCACTGCCCTCGAAATTTCATCAATCACCGTTTCAACATCACTCATATTGTTCTCCGCCATGGACTTCGGCACTTCCAGATCTTTCAGATGCTTCTCAAGTTCCGCATATTCGTTATGCAAAATTTCGAGCCGTGTGGCAATATCTTCAGTCTGTGCCTCGGTCAATGTCATATTTTCATTCTGTATGATATAGGCATGATTGAGGTAATTTGTGTAGAGACTCGGGAAATCTTCGTTCCAAATTTCTCCCACAGCACTTTTCGCTGAATTCAGTTCTTCCATGAAAGTGACCACTTTCTGACTGGAATTGACCTGTTCCCCGTTTACTATTGTGACCGGGTTGAACTCCATTGTTGCCGGCGCTGCACTGTCATCGTCAATCTTCAGTACATCCGAATCGCCATCAAGTGCGATACCCGCTATTTTATTTACATCATGACCGTAAGTCTGATGGGTTTTATTTTCAGAAATTTTAACATCGCCTTCTGCCTCACTGCAGCCGGCCAATATCAAAGTAAATATCAGTGTAGTTAACCATACTATTTTCCGGTTAATCATAATTATTGCTCCTAGATAGATAATATATATTCATGTCCGTATAACGTAATTATTGTAACATACTTGTAATATAAATAAAATACTATTTTATGAAAAGGCTTACATTTCTGAATAATCTGATGTATTAGATGGGCTGGATGGTTTGGAGAAAGCTTTGATTTGAGTCGTGGAGTGGCGAATTGGTTGCTGCAGGAACTCGCGGGCGCGACGAGTGCCTATAAGATTCCAACTAACACATGGTCGCAAACCACGCGAGCATGCGATGGAAGAATTATCACCGCCTCGAATTCAAATCGAAGCTCCATTAAAACTCTATCACCGCTTCGATTCACGATCCAAACTCCGATGAAAATCAAATCCCCCACTTCACCGCAGTGAAATGGGGGCCCAACAATTACTCCACCTTGCCAAATGCTTCTTTAAATATATCGTAAGACTGCTTCAGGCGCTCCTCGTATTCAGGGAGATCCCATTTTTCCCATTCATACATGGTCAAACTACCGAGCTTCCCGTCCTCAACTGCAGGAAAACTGTCCACAACCTTACCGTCCGCTGTCAACAAAACGCCTGCCTTCACACCGTCCACATGCACACTCGAATCCAGTCCGTCCGCCACAATATCTCCGACGAATTCACGCGCAGACGGGTCCCTTGCACCAATCAGCATCCACGGAATCCGAATTTCAAGCACGCCTTCTTCACGGTTCCAATAATAGTCGTTCAATGAATCATAATCTTCCGCTTCAGGATTCGCCACACCTTCACGCAATAATCCCGTCTCATACGACTCAAACGGAATCGTCTCATCCCTATCGGGCAGATAGAGGGCTTTATTCAAAGCGTAATGAATTTCATTGAACTCACCGGAGTCCTTCTCTGGCTGACCGCCTTCTACATCAATCATCTCAAGCGTATGGCCGTACTGGACCTTAAAGAAATCATAATAATCATCAACGACAACCCGGGAAGTATCATCATTAATCCGAATCACAAAATCGATGCCGTCCATACTTTCAACGTCGCCGACATTATGATTCCCCTGCCCGGGCACGATATCCAGCGATATCTCAATCTCCCCGTCAAACCCAGGGTCATGTTCCACCTTGAAATACATATACCGCTCATCGTAATCCATCATGAAATTCCTCAGCTCAGACTCACCTTCATACAGCGCATCGTCTTCCCAATCATCAGCGTCACCATCCACACCAATCTTATGCGTATCAAAGCTGAGTATCCCGAACTGCTCCTCGTTCGTCTGTGCATTCGACCAGTACGGCCGGGCATCCGGATTATCATAATCCATCGTGTTCCACGTGCGCTTGAACCATTCATCCTGCCACGTAAACACAAGGCCGCCCATCATCCCCTCATGCAGAATATCCTCAAACAGCGCAGTCACATATTCACCCTGCTCCGTTTCGGAAATAAAGCCCTGATTCCAGCCGAAAGGATTTCTGTGCGTCATTCCGCGGGACGCCGGCAGTCCGAACTCGGCCACGAGCACCGGCATATCATGCGCCTGATGCAGATCGTGCAAATACCCTGCATAGTTATTCTTCTCACCACGGTGGTCCTCGAATTCCACATACTCCGGTTCATAGTTCAAAAAGTCCGGATAATACGGGTATATATGATAAGACGCGAACTGCCCGACATCCGCCATCACACCTTCAAGATGAATTTTATTCGGATCGACCGTCACCACATCTTCCATATCGGAAGAATCCGCCGGATGGTCCAGCAGATCCGTCGTCACCCAGTTCGTAAAACTCATCGGACGGAGCGACTCGTACGTTTCATAATCGTAGCCAGTCGCAAATTCCATCTTCAGAGCGAGCCAGTGTTCAAACGGCGCCCCGTCTTCAGTCGAATAATAAAGACCATCAAACTGTCCGATATCCGAATGCAGCTCATTCGTATTCATCACATATGGCGGGAACCACTCCACACCGAGCATCCAGCTGACCACATACTCGGACACATCCGCCGTATAGGAGCCGTGCGCCTTCCCAGGCGTCTTGGGAATCTCAGCATTGCCGTGCACCGCATCAATCACGTGCTGAATATCCGCTTCAAATTCTTCATTCAGCGCATCATCAAACGCATCGAGATCCGCATGCATCTTATCTTCGTCCGCCCAGAAACCGTGCATCACGTACACAGGCTGCTCCGGGTGTTTATTATTATAATCCTTTAAAGCCTTGTAAAAACCAGGCGGATGGAGCGTATACACACGCACCGTATTGGCATTCATCTCGCCGATCATCTCAAACCATCTGCGGTATTCATCTTTGTCAATCGCCGCTTCGCCCGGAAAATATCCCGGCTTCGCCATGCCCATATTGACACCCTTCACCGTCATCGGCGTGAACCCTTCCGCAGAATTCAATTCGATTTTCCCGTCATGCACTCTCGCCGGCTGCATCTGATGCGCCTCCTTTCCCGTCTCGTGAAACACGGTCATATATGTAATGGCGCCCGCCGCTAGCAGTGCGAGCGGCACCAAAATCCACAATAATTTTTTCATCATGTCTCTCTGCCGAGCCCCTTCCGTTCCATATTGCCCCACTCCTGTTTCTTGAAAATAAAGCGCACCATGCCTTCGAGCCTGAACAGAATCATCATCGGTCTGTACCAGAATGTTTCGGTAATCGACATCAGCACGAGTTTCAAAATACTTTTCGGCTGGGTATTATTATGTGTAGTCCACGCTTCGATCATCAACGACAACGTCGAGAAGATCGAGCCGTAGATGACGAACGCAAGAAGCAATAATGTCGCAAATTCGGTGTTCAGAAAGCCGGTCGAAAATGCGACCATCATATAGGCATATCCTGCAAACTCGACAAGTGCGCCGAATGCTTCAAACATCCAGAAATAAGGGAATGCGAGAAATCCGAGCCGGCCGTATTTCGGATTGAGCGTCATATACTTATGCCGCCAGAGACTTTCAAACAGCCCCTGCGACCAGCGGCGGCGCTGACGGCGCAGCACTTTCGCAGATGTCGGTGCCTCGGTCCAGCACACCGGATCCGGTACAAATTCAATCCGCTCATCCGTCCCTTTTTCACGAATCCAGCCATGGACTTTGACGACCAGTTCCATATCTTCGCCGATGATATCGGTCGAATAGCCACCGACTTCGGTGACGATCCTTTTATTGAAAATACTGAATGCACCGGATACGATCATCACCATATTGAAACGGCTGAAGAAAATCCGGCCGAGCATGAAGGCTCTTAAGTATTCAACAATCTGCATCAGCACTATCGGATGGTTGCCGAGCGCACGCTGCTCCATTGCACCAAAATGGATATCGTTGCCGTTCGCGATACGGACGTTGCCGCCCGCTGCGACGACCTTACCGTCGGAGGCGATAATCGGCAGCATGACCCTAAGCAGTGAATTCCTATCCAAAATAGAGTCACCGTCGATCGAGCAGAAATAAGGATAGCGCGCAAAGTTGATGCCTGCGTTCAGTGCATCGGCCTTGCCGCCGTTTTCCTTTTGAATTAAGTAAACGTTCGGGTGCAGTTTCGACTGGTAAACACCGAGCACCTTTTCAGTCGCAAGAGCGCCCTGCCGCATTCTGTCCGTCCGTTCCATACGGAAAGCGTCGATCACCACTTCCGATGTCCGGTCCTTTGAGCCGTCATCGATGACGATGATTTCCGTTTCCGGATACCTCAATGTAATCAGTGAATGCATCGATTCGATAATACCGAGTGCTTCATTGTATGCGGGGACCAAAATCGATACCGGCTTCGTAAACAGGTTCATCTGCAGTTCGTCCTCCAGCCAGTCATGGTCCAGACGCTTCCTGCGGGCCAGCGTGTTATACGCAATCGCCATCATTAATATATAAAATAAAATAATCAGCACCATATAGATGATAATCACAATGCCGAGTATATCCGTAACTGTCTGCATCATTGGATGACACCTTCTTTCCGTTTCAGCCGTGCCGGCTCAAGCTCGACCGTCCAGCCAATCTGTTCGTAATGGAAATATTTCAAAGCTTCAATCGCTGCATTCTGGACGAGCGGGTGCGGATCATCTGCACATTTCTTCAAGCCCGGAACAGCAATCACACCGATGTAGGGCGACAATCTCGAGACGATCATCCGCTCTTCCCATACATCCGACTCGAAAAATCGCATATATACAGATGGATTGCTGACGAGGCGGAGCGTCTTCAGCGCTTTAAGCGCGCGGATCCTGATTTCTGAATTGCCGCTCCTTAAAAGCGACTCGAGCCATTTGACCGGATAACGGTCCGCCATTCTCGACACCCGGTCGATATAGGCATATTTCCCCGAATCCGGCATGACGGCATAAAGCGAACGGATATCCAGAATCTGTTCATCATCCAGACGGGTAAAGACTTTCTTCAGTTCATACTCCGTGAGTGAGTATTTATAGAAAAATTTCGCTTTGAATTCATTCATGTCCATATAGGATAAGTAGATCAGATAGAGGAAAAATTCAAAGCGCGTCATCTTTGAAATTCTGCGGTCATCGAACATATCCGTAAATCCCGGCACTTTGAATTCCGCAATCTTATTCAGTGCATTCACACGGTTCGCCCATAATGGCGAGTCCAGATCTTTCTGGTATTTCGCCGAAAAATTTTCCGACGCAAACGCCGTGATCCTCTGTTTGATATCAGACGAGTGCCCGTTATTTAAAAATGTCGAGAAAATCTTTTCAATCGCCATCCGCTCATGACCGGCACCCGCCTTGTACGCAGGCACCTCTTCACCGTAATACAGATGATCGAACCATCCGTCAAAATGATCATCCACATACACCCTGATTTTATCCTGTCTGTTCCGGTGGTAGACCGCCCGCCATATCGTGACGGCGACAAGCACTGCGAAGAGAATCAGCAGGACGATGATGAGCCACCACACTGTTTCCGATATATTCATCAAGCCATATCACCCCTGATGATACGCCGTTTTATCAGCGCCTGGAACAGGCTCAGATTCACGGGTTTCACAAAATAATTATCCACGCCGGCGTTGATCGCGTAGATCATATCCGATTCGGTATTCGACCGTGTGAGAAAATAAATGACCCCGGCCTCATCGAAAGTCCGTATGTATTTTGCGACTTCGATGCCGTTCTTTTTCGGCAGAACGTCACTGACGATATAGATCGTTCGGCCAGCTTCCGGTTTTATTTTTTCCATAAAGTCGTAGCCGTCCGTATAGGATTCGATGCGGATATCGTAATCGGTTTCAATATCTTTCAAGGTTCGCAGTAACACTTTCAGAAACAGGGCATCAGATTCCAACACATGAATATTCACTATATTTTCAGACAATTGATACACTCCCGGGTTATTATGTATTGCACTATTCATTTTACACCGATATACTGATTTTGTACGTATAAAAGTGTGATTTTTTTGTTAAATTTAAGGAGGGTGTTTCCTGTGTTTTTTCAGATGTTCACACTCATTTGTGTATTAATCGCACTCCAATATATTTATTATCAGATTAAATTGATGATGGGTCTTGCGCTTAAAAGCAGCATTCGTGAAAAAATACTGAGTGGTGTCGTTAGCGGCCTTATGGCAATCATTTTAAATTTCTATGCCGTGGAAACGAGCTTTGATGTCAACTTCGGTCTTGCGTTCACTGCACTTCTGGTCGGTCTTTTATACAGCGGCAGCTTTTCATTTCTCATCGGATATATCATGTTCGGTTTATGGACTCATACACTGGCGAATACCGAATCAATATTTTCACTGGAGATTTACATATTAATCGGTTTGATTTTCCTCGTGCTGGATACATTCGTTAAAAATTTCAAAATCCATACGAAAGGTCTTTTGGCGCTCGCCATAGTGTCTCTCATGTTCTGTTTGAACACTTATATCATCAGCGGTGATTTGAGTTTTGCAGTGACGACTTCAGTAATCTACATGATTCTTACAACAATCAGTCTTTTTGTGGCAATCGGCATCATCCGCTACCAGCAGGAGTATGTGCGTCTGAATCAACGGCTGTCCATGCAGGCGACGCATGACAGCCTGACCGGGCTTCCAAACCGGAGATCATTCGAGGAGAAAATAAAAAAACTGAATCCTTCTGAGACGGCCTCAATGCTGATGATTGACATCGATTATTTTAAAAAGATCAATGATATCTACGGCCACCCCGTCGGCGACCTCGTGCTGAAAAAGACGGCCGCTGCGCTGAAGGAAGTCTGTACTGACAAAGTGACAATTGCAAGAACAGGCGGCGAAGAATTTGTAGTCATACTGCGCGGCCACACGATGGATATGGCAAAGTCCGTAGCGGAAGACATACGTGCTGCCATCGAGGCGCTCGATACCAAAGCCGGCGATGAAATTTTGAAAATCACCATCTCGATCGGCGTCGCCAGCTACCCAAGTCAGGTCGATTCAGTCGACGACCTATACGCACTTGCCGATGAACATCTCTACATAGCCAAAAAGCTCGGCCGCAACCAGGTCTGCTGCGAAAAGAAACAGTCGGCCATCGTTGAATGATCGGCTGTTTTTTGGGTTCTGGGCACTCGCGGGCGTGACGAGTGCCTATAAGATTCCAACTAACACATGGTCGCAAACCACGCGAGCATGCGATAAAAAGTTATCAACGCTTCGAATTCAAATCGAAGCTCCATTAAAACTCTATCAACGCTTCGAAATCAAATCGAAGCTCCATTAAAACTCTATCACCGCTTCGAATTCAAATCGAAACTCCATTAAAACTCTATCACCACCTCGAGTCTACTGCATCTGGTCCCTCAGTCGCCCACAAAAAAACAGGCACCTCACAAGAGGTGCCCGCCAATCCAAATCATATCAAAATCAATTTACTCTACTCGAGTTTATCTCCATTGTCCTCCCCCAATATGAGGTAGTCGAGCTCTTTTTTCGTCATCGAGTTGATTTTCTTAAATTGTGTCAGGAAGAATATGATACCGAGTATAATCCATGCAGCGAGTGCAACAAGTGATGGTGTTGTCAGTGCTGCCGGGGATCCCGGGAACAACAGTAATAATAAGAATACGACTGAAATGATTGCACCGAGTACACCGAATACAACATACACAATATTCTTCTGTACGCCTTTGCTGAAGAATTTAATCGCAACGAGACTGGTCGCGAGGAACGCCACAGACACACCGACCGAGGACATATCCACAATCCAGCTCAATGCCGTGCGCCCGAGCCACGGCGCTGCCAATGTCACAATCATGACAAACCACACCGCTACGTACGGTGTTTTATTTTTCGGATGCACTTTAGCAAATATCGCCGGAACGAAATTCGCACGTCCCAAAGCGAATATCAGACGGGATGATGAAAGATAAAATCCGTTCAGCCCGGTAAATACACCGAATGTAATCGCAAAGGCAAGCAGCAGCATGCCGATCGTACCCATCGATGTCTGGACAACTGAGCCCGTCACCCACATCGCGCCGTCGATTGCGTTCTGATCAGCATAGATCCATGAAGTGACAAGAATCATTGCGACATACGTCAAGATCGATGCGATGATACCGAAAACGATCAATCTAAAAGTCTTTTCCGCCGGGAATTTGAACTCTTCCGCGGCCTGCGGAATATTGTCAAAGCCGACATACATCCACGGTGCAATCGCCACAATCAGAATGATCGACGTCAATACGCCGTTTTCCGAGTTGAACACCGGCTTCGCATTTTCAAATGAAAAGTCGCCGACCATGAATGAAGCTGCGAACAATCCCGCAACAACGAGCCCCATAAACAAACAGAATATGAACTGCAGGTTACCGGACAGTCCCGACCCTTTGGACGAAATATACGCGAAAATCACGAGCACCGCCGTCGACAGGATGACCTCCATGATGTAGACGTCCCAGCCAGCGATCGTATACAAGTACCCGACTTCAAGCACATCGGGCAGTACAAATTTAAATAAAAGACTGAATGCACTGGCGTTCAGCGCCACAATACATATGTAACCAAGCACTAGAAACCATGATGCGATAAAACTGAAATACTTGCCGAATCCGACGTACGTAAATGCGAACTCACCGCCCGAAACCGGGAATTTCGCCGTCAGTGCCCCGTAGGCCACCGCGATGACCAGCATCAACAGACCGCCGATCGTAATACCGAGTGTTGCACCGAACGTTCCGGATGAAGCCAGCCAGTCGCCGGGTAAAATGAATGCGCCCCACCCGATGGATGAGCCGTAGGCGACCGCCCATATAAAACGTTTTGACATCGTACTGTCAAGTTCCTGGCGTTCCAGGTTCTTCGTTACTGCCATAATTTCACTCCTAATATTAATTCAATAACTAATTATACCCAAATTTGAACAAATTATAACCATTTACAGAAAAAAACAGCGGAAAAGCTAAACTTTTCTCGCTGTCATAAGCAGGTAAATAAAGTACGGTCCGCCGATGAGAGCGACCACTATGCCTGCCGGGATCACCGTAGGTGCCAACAGCAGCTTCCCGGCAAGGTCCGCCACACTTAACAGAAGCGCCCCGATTCCGACCGACCCGAGAAAGATCAATTTCATATTCCGGGGAAATAAAAGCCGGGCAATATGCGGCGCAATGAGACCGATAAAGCTGATCGCCCCCGCCACACTCACCGCGACACTCGACAGGAGCGCCGCGCAGATAATAAGCACAATCTTTTCAAAGTTGACATTCATCCCGAGGGCTGAAAGTTTTTCATCTTCCAAATTGAGCATCGACATTTCATTGATTTTCATCCAGACAAACACCGAAACCAAAATAATATACGGCACGATGGCGATGACAAATGCCCAGGAGTCGCCCCAGATGTTGCCGGCGAGGTACTGGTTCAGCATCGTCATCTGGCTGTCGTCGAACGTCGATGTGAAGACGTACAGGAAGCCGGTAACACCCATCGCAGTCGCGATGCCGATGAGGATGAAGATGTTACTGTTGAAGCGCCCGCCGATGAACGACAGGAAGAATACGATCAACACCGTCAATAGGCCGCCGGTAAAACTCATAAGCGGCAGTGAATACAAGTTCATCGTGCCTGTGCCGCTGATAAACATGATGAACAGTACGACACCGAAGCCGCTTCCGGCGTTGACCCCGATAATCCCCGGGTCGGCCAATGGATTCCGGCTCAGGACCTGAAGAATCAATCCGCTTAACGCGAGCGCCGCACCGCAGATGATCGTGATCAGCATGCGCGGCATACGGAATTCATAAAACACGAGCCGGACGTCCGCGCCCGCACTGAATGTGAAGAGCGACATCACATCGCCGAACGTCAGACTGTAAGTGCCCGTGAACAACGTCAGCAGCATGACGACAATCAGCAGCGCAATAATAATCATGAATTTCATTGAATTACGCATATTGACGCCCTCTCTGTCTGATGATGTATATGAAAAACGGCAGACCGATCATTGAAATGACCGCATTGACCGGCGTCTCATTCAGCAACCGTGCCACCATATCCGACAGCATGAACAGCGAGCCGCCGAGAAGTCCCGTGTAAATGATCGTGTACTTATGCATATAGCCCGCCACCATTTTGACGATATGCGGAACCAGCAGCCCTAAAAATACGATGTTGCCGACAATCGCCACACTCATACTCGCAAGCATGATCGCACACACCAGTGATACCACCTGGTACAACGCATTGTTCTGACCGAGCGATGCCGACATTTCATCCCCGACGAGAAATATATCCAGTTCCTTCGCCAAAAAGTACAGCACCCCGATCACCACAACCGCAAACGGCGCGATGATCATAATCTGTTTCAAAGACACACCGGCTGCACCGCCGCTCGTAAAGAACGCGACATACTGACCGAGATTATTCGTAATGACGAAAAAGTCCGTTAAAGCATATAAAAATAAAGAAATCCCCGCACCGGCCAAAATCAGATGGATCGGCGACTTGAACCGCGTGACAAACAATATGATAAAGCCGACAATCAGCCCGCCGATAAATCCGCCGATGACCATGCCGACAAACGACAGCATCGGAATGAGCAGCGCACCGATAACAATGAAAAAGTTCGCCCCGGCGTTGATCCCGAGAATGCTCGGCTCACTCAAATCATTGTGCGTCACCGTCTGCATGACGAGTCCTGCGATACTGATCATGAGACCGGCCAGAAACGCCGCCATCACCCGCGGCAGCCGGATTTCATATAAAATCTGTGAAACGGAATCCCCCACTTCATAAGAAAAGACACTTGAAAATACCTGTCCCACAGTATAATTTTCAACACCGAACATCATTGCAGCCGTAAACGAAAGAATGATGCCCGCTATGAAAGCAGGCATCAATAACCACTTACTTCTCATTTGCAATCACTTCTGTGCCGCCGACCGTATGACAGAATAATTCGTAGTCGGACAGCACCGGCTTCCCGCTCACAGGATCCGTCATGATCTTGCCGTTAATATTGAACACTTCATTCAATACTTCATTCGTCAGCACTTCAGACGGTGTACCGGTTTTTATTACCCGACCCTCGTTCATGACGACGATATGGTCGGAATATTTGATCGCCTGGTTGATGTCATGGAGCACCATGACGACCGTCTGATGCGTCTTCTGATTCAGACGCTGGATGATGTTCAGTGTTTCCAGCTGATGGTGGATGTCGAGATATGTCGTCGGCTCATCGAGTAATAATACGTCCGCGCCCTGCGCGAGCAGCAGACTGATCCACACCCGCTGTGCCTGGCCGCCGGACAGTTCGCTCATCATCCGGTCCTTGAACATATCCGCGCCTGTCTCCTCCAGCGCCCAGTGGATGATTTTATAGTCATCCGGCTTTAGACCCTGGAACCTTTTTAAGTAAGGATATCTGCTGAAACTGACCAGATCCATCACTTTCAAATCATACTGCAGCCGGTTCCGCTGGGATAATATACTCACCTTCTGTGCCAGCTGCTTCGATTTCATCTGACGGATATCGAGGTCGTTGATGTAGACCGCCCCACCGTCTGCGTGAAGAATGTTCGACACTGTCTTCAGCATCGTCGACTTGCCGCAGCCGTTCGGCCCGATAATCGTCGTAATTTTTCCCGACAACAGTTCAACATTGATATTGTCCAAAATTTTCTTTTTATCGATATGAAGATCGAGATCCTGCATTTTGACGCTCGTCATATTACCACCTGCTTTAAATTATTCTGTCAATGCATCGACTATGATTTCACGCTGGTGCTCGAGTGAATACGGATCATTATAGTAGAACGTCGGTGAATCGAACTCGATCACCCGGTCATTTTTCACCGCATCAAGATCTTTCCATACATTCGTTTCGCGGTATGCATTGTCCGCACCGGAATCACCCGTACCAACAAACATGTAGTCGCCTGCGTACTTGCCGATTTCTTCCGCCGAAATATTTTTCCAGCCCGTTTCAACAACTTCAGATTCCACCGCTTCAGGGACACCTAATCCAAGCCCCTGGTAAATGATCTCCGTACCGCGGCCCCAGTTCGTGCCGTACACGTAAATATCTTTCGCATACTGTTCAACGACACTCGCCGTCGCGTCTTCACCGACTGCTTCTTCCACTTCAGCCTGATCTTCTTCCAGCTGAGTTTCCCACTCATTCACCCACTCGGCCGCTTCATCTTCTTTGCCGATGATTTTACCGAATTCCTCGTGAATATCCAAGTAGTTCCATTTTTCATACTGTACCGGAATCGTCGGTGCCACAGATTCTAACTTCTCCAGATTCTCATCCGTTGAGAACGCGATGATCAAGTCCGGGTCCAGTGCCATAATCTGCTCGATATTACCTTCTTCAACCATTTCCACATCTTCCGTCATCGGCTCCAGCACTTCACTTTCAGTAATGGTCGAATGCGCGCCGACCATATTCGCATCCAGCTGTTTGAAATTGCCGAAATAACTCGTCGCCATCACGACAATCCGCTGCGGGTCTTCCGGAATCTCAATCGTCTCCCCCGCATCCGTCGTATATTCCTTCATCGCAGTTTCTTCGGATTCTTCGCCGCTTTCAGAATTGCCACAGCCCGCAAGTACTAAAACCAAAACCATACTTAAAAATAAAAACCGGTACTTCTTCATATGTAATCTCACCTTTATTATTTATTTGGTTGTTGATTATCAATTGATAATCATTCTCAATGTAGTTATAATAAAACATAATAAATGAAATTACAATCATAAAGGGGAAAATATATATGAAAACTTATGACACGCTGATCATCGGCGGCGGCCCCGCCGGTCTGTACGCCGCCTTTTACGCAGGTCTCAGAGGCATGTCGGTCAAACTGATCGAACACCATAACACACTCGGCGGCAAGCTCGATATTTACAGGGAAAAATTCATCTGGGATATCGGCGGCATGCCGGCAAACACCGGTGATAAAATCGTCGAACAGCTGATCGAACAGGCTTATACGTTTGACCCGGATGTTTCTACAAGCACCACATGCGAAGACATCATCAAAGAGGACGGGCAGTTCATTGCGAGTACGACAAACGGAGATTTCAGAGCAAAATCCATCATCATCGCAACGGGACTCGGCATTTATTCCCCCGTCAGACTCAATATTTCCGGTGCAGAAAAATATGAAATGTCGAACCTTTATTACACCGTAAAAGATTTGAAAACATTCAAAGGTAAAGACGTGCTCATTTCCGGCGGCGGCAATACCGCGATCGACTGGGCACACGACTTGAGCGGCATCGCGAATTCCATTACATTGGTATGCCGTAAAAATGAATTGAAAGGTCATGAAGCCATGGTCGAAAAACTCAATAAGGATAACATCCGTGTCATCAAAGGGGCATCCATCGATACCCTCCTCCCGAATGAGGATGAAGATAAAATCAGAAGCGTCCAGCTGTCAGACGGCCAGGAAATTTTCACAGATGCCGTCGTCATCAACCATGGCTTCGACGCCAACAGCGAATTCATCGGCAAACTCACAGAACATATCCCGATGAACGACTACCAGATGATCGAAACGACAAACACCGTTGAAACCGGTATCCCCGGCCTGTTCGCATGCGGCGACCAGATCACTTACGACAACCGCGTCCATCTCATCGCCAGCTGCTTCCCCGAAGCCGCCATGGCCGCAAACTTCGCCAAAACATTCATCTCGGATGGCGAAGCAGCAGACGAAGCCATCGTCTCGAGCCACAACGAAGTCTTCGCACATAAAAATAAAGAGATGATTGAACAGATATAAAGCCTAACGACGCATCCCACGCTACCGGATGACGCATTAAACGCCTCACGACGCATCCCACGCTACCGGATGACGCATTAAACGTACAACACGGACAGTCCCATGCCCAGGGACTGTCCGTTATATTTATTAATATTTTTTCCCTTCTACTTCACCAGCACCGCATCAAGCACTCGCGCATCCCGGACTTCCTCCGGCCACTCAACATCCACTTTCTCAAATGAATGCCCGCCATCATCCGATATATAAATCCCAAGATTATTCACGGCATAAAACACACCCGGCTGGCTGGAATCAGTCAACAGCCCAAACGCCGCTGACCCGCCAGCCTCTGGCAATCCTTCATCTATAAATGTCCAGTCACCACCGCCCTCTCGGCGCACCACCCGGGTTTTCGCGCGCTCCGGCATGTACGCTGAATACGGTCCTGTCGCAACCGACGCAATCATCGTTTCCGCATCACCCGGGTCCGCCGCAACATCCACCATATAAGTGTAGTCACCGAGTCCATCATTAAATTGACTCCAAGTATCACCACCGTCAACACTCTCGGCAAATCCTTCGCCAGCCGCTTCATAAATCCGGCCGCGCGCAAAAGGATGCGCCCGGAGGGAATGGCTGTCATGATGACTCCCCGGCTTCCGGTCCTCCCATGTCGCACCGCTATCCACACTCCGCATCACACCGCCGAGCTCGATGCCGACAAAAACCTTATCCGTATCATGCAGATCCGGTTGTATCGTCCGCACATGATGCGTCTCCGGCCGCGGCGGAAAACTCCACCCCGGCTCGGAAGGCAGATCCAAAAGCGCAGGCGATTCCGTCCAAGTCAAACCGCCGTTCTCACTCCGGTACAACATGCTCGGCTCCGTCCCGGCCCATATCACACTGAACTCACCCAGCTGCTCCGTCCGGCTCACCGCAATGCTCATCACCCGCGCATGAAGCGCATCTCTACCAAGCCGCTGCCACGACTCCCCCCCATTATCACTCCCATGCAATCCGTCATTAAACGTCCCCGCAAACAGCCGGCCAGAAATCTCATCAAACGCAATACTCCGGACCTCGCCGGGCACCTCAACCCGGTCAATCATCCACGCACCATCATTTTCCGAAGCCTTATATATCCAATCCTCAGTCGCAAAGTAAATCGAAACCATCCATAACGCCCCTCTCAAATTCTTGTTATCCATCTATACCCTTAACCCCCGAAGCTTTAATCAATAAAAACCGTCCCCACATGAAACACCCTCACCCCATCACCCAGCCAACTCACCCCGCATAAAAAAACACAGCCCTCATCAGGCTGTGTCCAATCTATATATCAGGCTTTTACTATCATCACTTCAGCATGAAGTTGTCTATCCGGATCTTATCATTCGGCACGGCAGGAATATCATTGAACTCGAACCCGAAATCCTGCGGCGGATAGTCAAACGCCAGATCATTCACGAGGAAATCCAACGTCTCCCGAATCATCACGATCGTTATGAACTCACCCGCACATCTGTGGCCGAAGTCATAGTTGCCGCCGCCCTGCGGGATAAAATTGAACGGTGTCTGCTGCCAACCGTTAAACCGCTCAGGCACAAACGCTTCCGGGTCCACCCATTCATCCGGGTGGCGGTTCGTCCCGTACAGATCCAGTAACGTCAACGTACCCGCTTCAAATGTATAACCTTCCCATTCGAAATCCATATCGACCCTCGCTGCCGCAAACGGGAAGAACGGGTAAAACCTCCGCACTTCCTGGATGAACCACTCCATCCGCTCGGAATCCGCACCCTTCAGCTTCATCGCTTCTTCCCAGTGCTCATGTATCGCAAGACCGGTCATCGCAACCCATACACTGTTCGCATTCATCGGCCGGATCAGATTCAAAAGCTCCACCGTCACAGTATCCTCATCCAGCAGCTCACCGTCTAAATCTCTGTGCCAGACAAACCGATACAGCGCACGTTGTGAATCAGCCTCAACCTTACCGTCACGCACATCTTTCACAACAGAACCAATCCAGTCCTCCGCCTTCGACCGCGACCGTCTGCCACGCCAGTGCTGGAGACCGAGTGCCGCCGGTGACTCATACAAATCCGAAATCTCGCCCGCACGCTTCTCAACATCCTCATCAACGAGACTCACGCCGACCCATTCACAGGCCACATGGAGAAACACGACCTTCGCCGCCTCATACAGTTCGACCGAACTGCCCGGCGCGCGTGATTCAAAATATTCTTTCCAGTACTTCTTCGTCATATTGCCGATTTCGGTCATTTCATCCGGACCCATCAGCTCCATGAACATCGCCTTCCGGTGCCGGTGCGCCTCACCGTCCAGACCCTGCACGCCGCCTTCACCAAACAACGTCTTATTCACACGCTTCGGCGCCGCGTCGCTCCGTCTGAAACGGGTATGGTCGTAAAACAGCTCAGCCGCCTTGCTTCCGGTCAGGCAGATCGTCTTCTCCCCCAGAATGCGCGTCTCAAACACATCGGACTGAAGGGCAATATTACGGCTCACGACGAACTCATAACCCTCTTTCAGCACATTCAGCGTCTGATCGAACCCCGCATCCTCCGGCATATTAGAATGCATTCAAATCACCCCTGATTTATATAGTAATCCACTCTACCCTAAATTATAGGTAATATGCATATATAATGGTAGAAAATAAAAACCGGTCCTTTTTAAGAACCGGAAATATTTGGCTCTATAATAAATACGGTTGATGACTGAAATGTCATGGACCGTATTTTTCTGTAAAAGGGTATAAAAATGGCGCAAATGTTCTTTATAATGAAGTCACCACAACTCACAGAAAGGAAACATTTACGCCTATGAAGCATTTTATACTATCTTTACTCCAAATGAAAGAGGATAATATCGATTTTACGAATACATCAGTGAAAGAAATCAAGCACAAGGGGATTAAGTCTCTGTTCATTACCGCCAAGCTGACGTACGATCCGACCCATTGCCCGGCATGTGGCTGTATCAATGCCGATTTTAGTATTGTTAAAAATGGCACGCGCACGTCGCGCATCACA
>NZ_JCANUC010000017.1:0-70026 GCF_059568765.1 Lacicoccus kunmingensis DSM 17847
TCTAAAAAAAATAGCATAAAAATCTAGTTATCCGCATAAAAACTGGACTTATCACACTTTATCAAGGTCAAAACCACTCAATTTACTACTAATTTACTACTTATGAATGAGCTTTGATACGACGATTTATCCTTGAAAAGTGAAGATATAAAGATACTTCCAATAAAATTTGAATATTTAATAGGTAGACACTTCAAAAAATGAGGTGTCTATTTTTTTACCCGATTTTGAAAGGAAGTGAACTTATGAAAACAAAAAATCAAGAATCAAAAGGTCGTTCCCCACTCTTTAAGACCATCAAACATTCATTCAGCCAATAAAAAAGAAAGGATAGGTAAAAATATGGAACTTAAATTTGTGATTCCCAACATGGAAAAAACATTCGGCAATTTAGAATTTGCTGGCGAGGATAAAGTCGTTCAGCGAAGAATCAACGGACGGCTAACTGTCTTATCAAGAAGCTATAATCTCTATTCTGATGTTCAAAGAGCAGATGATATTGTGGTGGTGCTTCCTGCTGAAGCTGGCGAAAAACATTTCGGCTTTGAGGAACGTGTGAAGTTAGTCAATCCACGTATTACCGCAGAGGGCTACAAAATCGGCACTCGTGGTTTTACAAATTACCTTTTACATGCTGACGACATGATAAAAGAATAAAGAAAGAGAGGAAAAATGATGAGATTAGCAAATGGCATTGTATTAGATAAAGACACGACTTTTGGAGAATTGAAATTCTCTGCTCTACGTCGTGAAGTGAGAATCCAAAATGAAGACGGGTCGGTTTCAGATGAAATCAAGGAACGTACCTATGACTTAAAATCCAAAGGACAAGGACGCATGATTCAAGTAAGTATTCCTGCCAGCGTGCCTTTGAAAGAGTTTGATTATAACGCACGGGTGGAACTTATCAATCCCATTGCGGACACCGTTGCTACTGCCACCTATCAAGGAGCAGATGTTGACTGGTATATCAAGGCAGACGATATTGTGCTGACAAAGGATTCTAGTTCATTCAAAGCTCAACCACAAGCAAAGAAAGAACCGACACAAGACAAATAGTCGCTAGGTAGAAAGGAGACTTTTTCGCATGAAACAGCGTGGTAAAAGGATTCGCCCATCTGGTAAAGATTTAGTCTTTCATTTTACGATAGCGTCACTCCTGCCTGTTTTCCTGCTGGTTGTCGGACTGTTTCATGTGAAGACAATCCAGCAGATCAACTGGCAGGATTTTAACCTATCACAAGCAGATAAGATTGACATTCCCTATTTAATTATCAGTTTCAGTGTCGCAATTCTTATCTGCTTGCTGGTAGCGTTTGTATTCAAACGGGTTCGCTATGATACGGTTAAACAACTTTACCACCGTCAAAAACTGGCAAAGATGATACTTGAAAACAAGTGGTATGAATCTGAACAGGTCAAAACAGAGGGTTTCTTTAAAGATAGTGCTGGTCGTACAAAGGAAAAGATAACCTACTTCCCTAAAATGTATTATCGACTTAAAAATGGCTTGATACAGATACGGGTGGAAATCACGCTGGGAAAATATCAAGACCAACTCTTACACTTGGAAAAGAAATTAGAGAGTGGCTTGTACTGTGAGCTGACGGATAAAGAGTTAAAGGATTCCTATGTGGAATATACTTTGCTCTATGACACCATAGCCAGTCGTATTTCTATTGATGAAGTAGAAGCTAAAGATGGTAAACTTCGCTTAATGAAAAACGTATGGTGGGAATATGATAAGCTCCCTCATATGTTGATTGCTGGTGGTACAGGTGGCGGTAAAACTTACTTTATACTGACACTGATTGAAGCCTTGCTTCATACAGATTCAAAACTGTATATTCTTGACCCGAAAAATGCTGATCTTGCGGACTTAGGTTCTGTGATGGCAAATGTCTACTATAGAAAAGAAGACTTGCTTTCTTGCATTGAAACATTCTATGAAGAAATGATGAAACGTAGTGAGGAAATGAAGCAGATGAAGAACTATAAGACTGGCAAAAATTATGCTTACTTAGGTCTCCCGGCACACTTCTTAATCTTTGATGAATACGTCGCTTTCATGGAAATGCTGGGAACAAAAGAAAACACCGCAGTTATGAATAAGCTGAAACAGATTGTCATGTTAGGTCGTCAAGCTGGCTTCTTTCTAATACTGGCTTGTCAACGTCCAGACGCAAAATATTTAGGCGACGGAATCCGTGATCAGTTTAATTTCAGAGTGGCTTTAGGTCGTATGTCTGAAATGGGCTATGGCATGATGTTTGGCAGTGACGTACAAAAGGATTTCTTCTTAAAGCGAATCAAAGGTCGTGGCTATGTTGATGTAGGAACAAGTGTCATATCAGAGTTTTATACTCCCCTTGTACCAAAAGGATATGATTTCTTGGAGGAAATTAAAAAGTTATCCAACAGCAGACAGTCCACGCAGGCGACGTGCGAAGCGGAAGTCGCAGGTGTGGACTGATCTTGCTGGCTGGTGTGGCAATAGCCACGCCAGCACTTAACCCCCCGTATCTAACAGGGGGGTACAAATCGACAGGAAACAGTCAAAAAAACATTAGAAAATCCTTTGGTTACAAGGGATTTACAAAATTTCAGCGTATGTCAAATGGGCTTTAAAAGTTGACATACGCCTTTTTGATTGGAGGGATTTTTACTGAATGAACAAACTTGGTTACAGCATTTAAAAGAAAAACGCTTGGCTTATGGACTATCTCAAAACCGTTTAGCTGTTGCGACTGGTATTACAAGGCAGTATCTAAGCGATATTGAAACAGGAAAAGTCAAGCCATCAGAGGATTTACAGCAGTCCCTTTGGGAAGCTCTGGAACGCTTCAATCCCGACGCTCCCCTTGAAATGCTGTTTGATTATGTAAGAATTCGCTTTCCGACAACAGACGTACAGCAGGTGGTCGAAAACATCTTACAACTGAAACTGTCCTATTTTCTTCATGAGGACTATGGTTTCTATTCTTATTCAGAGCATTATGCTTTAGGCGACATATTCGTCCTTTGCTCCCATGAACTGGACAAAGGAGTTCTGGTGGAATTGAAAGGTCGTGGGTGCAGACAATTTGAAAGCTATCTTCTGGCACAACAAAGAAGCTGGTATGAGTTCTTTATGGACGTTTTGGTGGCTGGCGGTGTGATGAAACGCCTTGACCTTGCCATTAACGATAAGACAGGGATTTTAAATATCCCTGTACTCACTGAAAAGTGCCAACAGGAAGAATGTATCTCCGTCTTCCGCAGTTTTAAAAGCTATCGCAGTGGCGAACTGGTACGCAAAGAGGAAAAGGAATGTATGGGAAACACCCTCTATATCGGTTCATTACAAAGTGAAGTTTATTTCTGTATCTATGAAAAGGACTACGAGCAGTACAAGAAAAATGATATTCCCATTGAAGACGCAGAAGTAAAAAACCGTTTTGAGATTCGATTGAAAAATGAGCGTGCCTATTATGCAGTCCGTGATTTACTCGTCTATGACAATCCAGAGCATACCGCCTTTAAAATTATCAATCGGTATATCCGTTTTGTAGATAAAGACGATTCCAAACCTCGTTCTGATTGGAAACTGAATGAAGAATGGGCTTGGTTTATTGGGAACAATCGTGAACGATTAAAACTAACCACAAAACCAGAGCCTTACTCCTTCCAAAGGACGCTGAACTGGCTATCTCATCAAGTTGCCCCGACCTTAAAGGTTGCGATTAAACTTGATGAAATCAACCAGACGCAGGTTGTAAAAGACATTCTCGACCATGCGAAACTGACAGACCGACACAAGCAGATTTTGAAGCAACAGTCAGTAAAAGAACAGGACGTGATAACAACAAAAAAATAACTCAAATACAAATTCATTGAATATAGAGAGGAGAACATTTTTATGAATTTTGGACAAAACCTTTATAACTGGTTTCTATCAAACGCTCAATCACTGGTGCTTTTAGCAATCGTTGTGATTGGCTTGTATCTTGGCTTCAAGCGTGAGTTTAGCAAACTGATTGGCTTTTTAATTATTGCGATTATTGCGGTTGGCTTAGTCTTCAACGCTGCTGGAGTAAAAGACATTTTACTAGAGCTATTCAATCGCATTATTGGTGCTTAAATAAAACCGTTCTTTTGTGGAATATAAGTGGTTTTCTTATGTTCCGCAAAGGAATGGTACACCAAACGAAGTGCGGTAGGGATTTTTGAATCTCTACAAAGAAAGGACGTGAATATATGGACGATATGCAAGTCTATATTGCGAATTTAGGCAAATACAATGAGGGCGAATTGGTCGGTGCGTGGTTTACCTTTCCCATTGACTTTGAGGAAGTCAAAGAGAAAATCGGCTTGAATGATGAATATGAGGAATACGCCATTCATGACTACGAGTTACCCTTTACGGTTGACGAATACACTTCCATTGGCGAACTCAATCGACTATGGGAAATGGTATCGGAATTACCCGAAGAATTACAATCGGAGCTATCTGCTCTGCTCACTCATTTTTCAAGCATTGAAGAACTAAGCGAACATCAAGAGGATATTATCATTCATTCCGATTGTGATGATATGTATGACGTGGCACGCTACTACATTGAAGAAACGGGTGCTTTAGGCGAAGTACCAGCTAGTCTTCAAAACTATATTGATTATCAAGCCTATGGTCGGGATTTAGACCTTTCAGGAACGTTTATCTCAACCAATCATGGGATTTTTGAAATCGTCTATTAAATCTGTCGGTACATTACTACTGGCAGATTTTCTATTTTACGGGGTGGCTCAATCAGCTACCCCTATTTTTTATGAAAGGATTGATTACATGAAGAAAATACGAAGCTATACCAGTATCTGGTCTGTGGAAAAGGTACTGTATTCTATCAATGATTTTAGACTTCCGTTTCCCATAACCTTTACGCAAATGACATGGTTTGTCGTGTCACTCTTTGCAGTGATGATACTTGGCAACTTGCCCCCTCTTTCCATGATAGAGGGAGCATTTCTCAAATACTTTGGGATTCCTGTGGCTTTCACATGGTTTATGTCTACAAAAACTTTTGATGGTAAAAAGCCTTATGGATTTTTGAAGTCTGTCATTGCTTATGCACTGCGACCAAAGCTGACCTATGCAGGAAAAAAAGTAACGCTTGGCAGAAACCAGCCACAAGAAGCCATTACAGCAGTTAGGAGTGAATTTTATGGCATATCCAATTAAATACATTGAAAACAATCTCGTCTGGAATAAAGACGGGGAATGTTATGCTTACTATGAGCTTGTTCCTTACAATTACTCATTTCTAAGTCCAGAACAGAAAATACAAGTGCATGATTCTTTCAGACAGCTTATCGCACAAAATCGTGATGGCAAAATTCATGCTTTACAAATCAGTACAGAATCCAGCATACGTTCTGCACAAGAGCGTTCCAAAAATGAAGTCACTGGCAAGCTCAAAGCGGTTGCCTATGACAAAATCGACCAACAGACAGACGCTTTAATATCCATGATTGGCGAAAATCAAGTGAACTACCGTTTCTTTATCGGCTTTAAGTTGCTTCTCAACGATCAGGAGTTTTCTATGAAAAGTCTTACCGTTGAAGCAAAAAATGCTTTGTCTGATTTTGTCTATGATGTGAACCATAAGCTGATGGGCGATTTTGTTAGTATGAGTAATGATGAAATCCTGCGTTTTCAGAAGATGGAAAAGCTCTTAGAAAATAAAATCTCTCGTCGTTTCAAAATCCGCAGGTTAGATAAGGACGACTTCGGCTATCTGATTGAACACCTTTACGGACAGACAGGCACTGCCTATGAAGAGTATGAGTACCATCTATCAAAGAAAAAGCTGGATAATGAAACGCTGATTAAATACTATGACTTGATTAAGCCTACTCGCTGTTTGGTGGAAGAAAAACAGCGATATTTGAAAATCCAGCAGGAAGATGAAACCGTCTATGTAGCTTACTTTACCATTAACAGCATTGTCGGAGAACTGGACTTCCCGTCCTCTGAAATCTTCTACTACCAGCAACAGCAATTTACATTCCCGATTGATACGTCAATGAATGTGGAAATTGTAGCGAATCGTAAAGCCCTATCTACTGTCCGCAATAAAAAGAAAGAACTGAAAGACTTGGATAACCACGCTTGGCAAAGTGATAATGAAACCAGCTCCAATGTGGCGGAAGCTCTGGAAAGTGTGAATGAGCTGGAAACCAATTTAGACCAAAGCAAGGAATCTATGTACAAGCTGTCTTATGTGGTAAGGGTATCAGCAAATGATCTTGACGAACTCAAACGTCGTTGTAATGAAGTGAAAGATTTTTATGACGATTTAAGCGTAAAACTGGTACGACCATTTGGGGATATGCTCGGCTTACATGAAGAATTTTTACCTGCCAGCAAGCGTTATATGAATGATTATATTCAATACGTGACCTCTGATTTCCTCGCTGGTTTAGGTTTTGGTGCTACTCAAATGCTGGGGGAAAATGAGGGGATTTATGTTGGCTACAGCTTAGATACTGGACGCAATGTCTATCTGAAACCTGCTCTTGCCAGTCAAGGGGTTAAGGGTTCAGTAACCAATGCGTTAGCGTCGGCTTTTGTTGGTTCGCTGGGTGGTGGTAAATCCTTTGCGAATAACCTTATCGTCTATTATGCGGTGCTTTATGGGGCACAAGCAGTGATTGTAGACCCAAAAGCAGAACGTGGCAGATGGAAAGAAACCTTGCCAGAGATTTCCCATGAAATCAATATCGTCACTCTGACTTCTGATGAGAAAAACAAAGGCTTACTTGACCCTTATGTGATTATGAAAAATCCCAAAGATTCTGAATCACTGGCTATTGATATTCTGACATTCCTTACGGGGATTTCCTCTCGTGATGGGGAACGCTTCCCAATCCTTAGAAAAGCCATTCGTGCAGTAACCAATAGTGAAGTACGAGGGTTGATGAAAGTGATTGAGGAATTACGGGTTGAGAATACGCCACTAAGTACCAGTATAGCCGACCATATCGAAAGTTTTACAGACTATGACTTTGCACATTTATTATTCAGTAATGGTTATGTGGAGCAGTCTATCAGCTTAGAAAAACAACTGAACATTATACAGGTTGCGGACTTGGTACTTCCCGACAAGGAAACTTCCTTTGAGGAATATACCACTATGGAGCTTTTATCCGTTGCTATGCTGATTGTCATTAGTACCTTTGCTTTAGACTTTATCCATACAGACCGAAGCATTTTCAAGATTGTAGATTTAGACGAAGCATGGAGCTTTTTACAGGTAGCACAAGGAAAAACACTATCTATGAAGCTGGTTCGGGCTGGTCGTGCTATGAACGCTGGGGTATATTTCGTGACCCAAAATACAGACGACCTCTTAGATGAAAAACTGAAAAATAACCTCGGCTTAAAATTTGCATTTCGTTCCACTGACCTTAACGAGATTAAAAAGACCTTAGCCTTTTTTGGTGTAGACCCAGAGGACGAAAACAATCAGAAGCGATTGCGTGATTTGGAAAACGGGCAATGCCTTATCAGTGATTTATATGGTCGTGTCGGTGTGATACAGTTCCACCCTGTATTTGAAGAACTGCTCCATGCCTTTGATACCAGACCACCTGTGCGAAAAGAGGTGTAAATGTGAAACCATCAATAGTAAACAGAATAAAATCAAACTGGACGCTGAAACGTCTAGGTAAAGTGGCAATGACAGTGGCTTTCACACTTGTGATTGCCATTTTTCTTTTAGCCATGCTGGGAACGGTGGTTCAAGCTGCGGGCTTGGTAGATGATACGGTCAATGTGGCAAATGAATACAGCCGATACCCACTTGAAAACTATCAACTGGATTTTTATGTGGATAATAGCTGGGGCTGGCTTCCGTGGAACTGGTCGGACGGGATTGGAAAACAGGTCATGTATGGACTATATGCCATTACCAATTTTATTTGGACAATCAGTTTGTATGTTTCCAATGCGACAGGTTACTTAGTACAGGAAGCCTATTCCTTAGACTTCATTTCCGCTACAGCAGATTCCATTGGTAAGAATATGCAGACCTTAGCTGGTGTGAGTGCAAACGGATTTTCAACAGAGGGTTTCTATGTTGGATTCCTCTTACTCTTGATTTTGGTTCTTGGGGTTTATGTTGCCTATACGGGACTGATAAAGAGAGAAACCACAAAGGCAATTCATGCCATTATGAATTTTGTGCTGGTGTTTATCCTATCGGCTTCCTTTATTGCCTACGCTCCCGACTACATTAAAAAAATCAATGACTTTTCATCAGACATCAGTAATGCCAGTTTATCACTTGGCACGAAGATTGTCATGCCCCATTCCGATAGTCAAGGCAAGGACAGCGTGGACTTAATCAGAGATAGCCTGTTTTCCATACAGGTTCAGCAACCGTGGCTACTGCTTCAATACAACAGTTCAGACATTGAAAGTATCGGTATTGACCGTGTGGAAAGCCTGCTCTCCACCAGCCCAGATTCCAACAATGGCGAAGACAGAGAAAAAATTGTTGCGGAAGAAATTGAAGACAGAAGCAATACCAATCTAACCATTACAAAGACCATTAACCGTTTAGGTACAGTCTTCTTCCTATTTGTCTTCAATATTGGGATTTCCATATTTGTATTCCTATTAACAGGAATCATGATTTTCTCGCAGGTACTTTTTATCATCTATGCTATGTTTCTGCCTGTGAGCTTTATTTTAAGCATGATTCCATCATTTGATGGTATGTCAAAACGAGCCATAACAAAGCTCTTTAATACCATTTTGACACGAGCTGGAATCACATTGATTATTACGACAGCATTTAGTATTTCAACCATGCTCTATACCTTATCGGCTGGTTATCCGTTCTTTTTGATTGCTTTTCTACAGATTGTGACCTTTGCAGGAATCTACTTCAAGCTGGGCGATTTAATGAGTATGTTTTCTCTACAGAGTAACGATTCTCAAAGTGTGGGAAGTCGTGTGATGAGAAAACCTCGTATGCTTATGCACGCTCACATGCACCGTCTACAGCGGAAACTTGGACGTTCCATGACTACTCTAGGGGCTGGGTCTGCCATTGTTACAGGTAAAAAAGGACAGTCGGGTTCGGGGAGTTCTGCAAGGACACAAGCAGATCACTCCCGACCAGACGGAAAGGAAAAATCAACACTTGGAAAACGTATCGGTCAAACCATCGGTACAGTAGCTGATACCAAAGACAGAATGGTAGACACTGCTAGTGGTTTGAAAGAACAGGTTAAAGATTTGCCGACCAATGCAAGATATGCAGTATATCAAGGAAAATCCAAAGTAAAAGAGAATGTCCGTGATTTAACCAGTAGTATTTCTCAAACCAAAGCGGACAGAGCCAGTGGACGCAAGGAACAGCAGGAACAAAGGCGAAAAACCATTGCGAAGCGTCGCTCTGAAATGGAACAGGTCAAACAGAAAAAACAGCCTGCTTCTTCTGTTCATGAAAGACCGACTACAAGACAAGAACAATATCATGATGAACAGACCTCAAAACAGTCTAATATTCAGACTTCATATAAGGAATCTCAACAAGCCAAACAAGAGCGTCCAGCAGTTAAGTCCGATTTTTCAAGTCCAAAAGTGGAACGCCAAGGCAATACCGTTCAAGAAAAAACCGTTCAAAAGCCAGCAACTTCAACCACTACAGCAGATAGAACTTCACAACGTCCAATCACAAAAGAACGTCCGTCTACTGTTCAAAGAGTACCACTACAAAATACAAGAAGTAGACCACCAATCAAAACCGCCACCATTAAGAAAGTCGGTAAGAAACCATGAAGTTGAAAACTTTAGTGATTGGTGGTTCTGGATTATTCTTGATGGTCTTCTCACTGCTTCTGTTTGTTGCCATTTTATTTTCAGATGAACAGGACAGCGGAATTTCCAATATTCATTATGGAGGTGTGAATGTTTCCGCAGAAGTGCTGGCTCATAAGCCTATGGTAGAAAAATATGCCAAAGAATATGGCGTTGAAGAATATGTCAACATACTTCTTGCGATTATACAGGTGGAATCGGGCGGTACTGCGGAAGATGTTATGCAGTCCTCGGAATCCCTCGGTCTTCCACCTAATTCATTGAGTACAGAAGAATCCATTAAGCAAGGTGTGAAGTATTTCAGTGAATTATTAGCCAGTAGCGAAAGGCTCAGTGTAGATTTAGAATCGGTTATCCAGTCCTACAATTATGGTGGTGGTTTCTTAGGGTATGTGGCTAATCGTGGAAATAAATATACCTTTGAACTGGCTCAAAGTTTCTCAAAAGAGTATTCAGGTGGCGAAAAAGTGTCTTACCCCAATCCCATAGCCATACCTATCAATGGGGGCTGGCGATACAACTATGGCAATATGTTTTATGTGCAACTGGTAACGCAGTATCTTGTCACAACAGAGTTTGATGATGATACGGTACAAGCCATCATGGACGAAGCACTGAAATATGAGGGCTGGCGATACGTTTACGGTGGAGCTTCCCCGACTACTTCTTTTGATTGTAGCGGACTGACACAATGGACGTATGGAAAAGCTGGAATTAACTTACCACGAACCGCACAACAGCAATATGATGTGACCCAGCATATCCCACTATCGGAAGCACAAGCTGGCGATTTGGTTTTCTTTCATTCTACCTATAACGCTGGCTCTTATATTACTCATGTTGGGATATACCTTGGCAATAACCGTATGTTTCATGCAGGCGACCCAATCGGTTATGCCGACTTAACAAGCCCCTACTGGCAACAGCATTTAGTGGGAGCAGGACGAATCAAACAATGAGAAAGGAAGATTTAATGATGAAATTTAGAAAAAATCAGAATAAAGAAAAACAGATACCAAAGGAAAAGAAACCTCGTGTCTATAAGGTCAATCCTCATAAAAAGGTTGTGATTGCCTTGTGGGTACTTTTAGGGCTTAGTTTCAGCTTTGCGATATTCAAGCACTTTACAGCTATAGATACTCATACTATTCACGAAACAACTATCATAGAAAAGGAATACGTTGATACTCATCATGTAGAAAATTTTGTAGAGAACTTTGCGAAAGTCTACTATTCATGGGAGCAATCCGATAAGTCCATTGATAATCGAATGGAAAGTCTAAAAGGCTATCTGACAGATGAACTTCAAGCTCTCAATGTTGATACAGTACGCAAAGATATTCCTGTATCGTCTTCTGTAAGAGGATTTCAGATATGGACGGTAGAGCCAACTGGCGACAATGAGTTTAATGTAACCTACAGTGTAGACCAGCTCATTACAGAGGGAGAAAATACAAAGACCGTCCACTCTGCTTATATAGTGAGTGTCTATGTAGATGGTTCTGGAAATATGGTACTGGTTAAGAATCCGACCATTACCAACATACCTAAGAAATCAAGTTATAAACCAAAAGCCATTGAAAGTGAGGGGACGGTTGATTCCATTACAACCAATGAAATCAATGAGTTTTTAACGACGTTCTTCAAGCTCTATCCTACAGCGACAGCCAGTGAACTTTCCTACTATGTGAATGACGGGATATTAAAACCAATCGGAAAAGAGTACATCTTTCAAGAACTGGTAAATCCTATTCACAATCGTAAGGATAATCAAGTCACGGTATCGCTGACAGTGGAGTATATCGACCAGCAGACCAAAGCAACGCAGGTATCTCAATTTGATTTGGTACTTGAAAAGAACGGGAGTAATTGGAAGATTATAGAATAACAAATATTGGTACATTATTACAGCTATTTTGTAATCACGTACTCTCTTTGATAAAAAATTGGAGATTCCTTTACAAATATGCTCTTACGTGCTATTATTTAAGTATCTATTTAAAAGGAGTTAATAAATATGCGGCAAGGTATTCTTAAATAAACTGTCAATTTGATAGTGGGAACAAATAATTGGATGTCCTTTTTTAGGAGGGCTTAGTTTTTTGTACCCAGTTTAAGAATACCTTTATCATGTGATTCTAAAGTATCCGGAGAATATCTGTATGCTTTGTATGCCTATGGTTATGCATAAAAATCCCAGTGATAAAAGTATTTATCACTGGGATTTTTATGCCCTTTTGGGTTTTTGAATGGAGGAAAATCACATGAAAATTATTAATATTGGAGTTTTAGCTCATGTTGATGCAGGAAAAACTACCTTAACAGAAAGCTTATTATATAACAGTGGAGCGATTACAGAATTAGGAAGCGTGGACAAAGGTACAACGAGGACGGATAATACGCTTTTAGAACGTCAGAGAGGAATTACAATTCAGACAGGAATAACCTCTTTTCAGTGGGAAAATACGAAGGTGAACATCATAGACACGCCAGGACATATGGATTTCTTAGCAGAAGTATATCGTTCATTATCAGTTTTAGATGGGGCAATTCTACTGATTTCTGCAAAAGATGGCGTACAAGCACAAACTCGTATATTATTTCATGCACTTAGGAAAATGGGGATTCCCACAATCTTTTTTATCAATAAGATTGACCAAAATGGAATTGATTTATCAACGGTTTATCAGGATATTAAAGAGAAACTTTCTGCCGAAATTGTAATCAAACAGAAGGTAGAACTGTATCCTAATATGTGTGTGACGAACTTTACCGAATCTGAACAATGGGATACGGTAATAGAGGGAAACGATGACCTTTTAGAGAAATATATGTCCGGTAAATCATTAGAAGCATTGGAACTCGAACAAGAGGAAAGCATAAGATTTCAGAATTGTTCTCTGTTCCCTCTTTATCATGGAAGTGCAAAAAGTAATATAGGGATTGATAACCTTATAGAAGTTATTACTAATAAATTTTATTCATCAACACATCGAGGTCCGTCTGAACTTTGCGGAAATGTTTTCAAAATTGAATATACAAAAAAAAGACAACGTCTTGCATATATACGCCTTTATAGTGGAGTACTACATTTACGAGATTCGGTTAGAGTATCAGAAAAAGAAAAAATAAAAGTTACAGAAATGTATACTTCAATAAATGGTGAATTATGTAAGATTGATAGAGCTTATTCTGGAGAAATTGTTATTTTGCAAAATGAGTTTTTGAAGTTAAATAGTGTTCTTGGAGATACAAAACTATTGCCACAGAGAAAAAAGATTGAAAATCCGCACCCTCTACTACAAACAACTGTTGAACCGAGTAAACCTGAACAGAGAGAAATGTTGCTTGATGCCCTTTTGGAAATCTCAGATAGTGATCCGCTTCTACGATATTACGTGGATTCTACGACACATGAAATTATACTTTCTTTCTTAGGGAAAGTACAAATGGAAGTGATTAGTGCACTGTTGCAAGAAAAGTATCATGTGGAGATAGAACTAAAAGAGCCTACAGTCATTTATATGGAGAGACCGTTAAAAAATGCAGAATATACCATTCACATCGAAGTGCCGCCAAATCCTTTCTGGGCTTCCATTGGTTTATCTGTATCACCGCTTCCGTTGGGAAGTGGAATGCAGTATGAGAGCTCGGTTTCTCTTGGATACTTAAATCAATCGTTTCAAAATGCAGTTATGGAGGGGATACGCTATGGCTGTGAACAAGGATTGTATGGTTGGAATGTGACGGACTGTAAAATCTGTTTTAAGTATGGCTTATACTATAGCCCTGTTAGTACCCCAGCAGATTTTCGGATGCTTGCTCCTATTGTATTGGAACAAGTCTTAAAAAAAGCTGGAACAGAATTGTTAGAGCCATATCTTAGTTTTAAAATTTATGCGCCACAGGAATATCTTTCACGAGCATACAACGATGCTCCTAAATATTGTGCGAACATCGTAGACACTCAATTGAAAAATAATGAGGTCATTCTTAGTGGAGAAATCCCTGCTCGGTGTATTCAAGAATATCGTAGTGATTTAACTTTCTTTACAAATGGACGTAGTGTTTGTTTAACAGAGTTAAAAGGGTACCATGTTACTACCGGTGAACCTGTTTGCCAGCCCCGTCGTCCAAATAGTCGGATAGATAAAGTACGATATATGTTCAATAAAATAACTTAGTGTATTTTATGTTGTTATATAAATATGGTTTCTTGTTAAATAAGATGAAATATTTTTTAATAAAGATTTGAATTAAAGTGTAAAGGAGGAGATAGTTATTATAAACTACAAGTGGATATTGTGTCCTGTATGTGGAAATAAAACACGATTAAAGATAAGGGAAGATACTGAATTAAAAAAATTCCCCCTCTATTGTCCGAAATGCAGACAAGAAAATTTAATTGAAATAAAGCAGTTCAAAGTAACTGTGATTACAGAGCCAGACGCAAAGACGCAGAGCCGATAAAATGAGATTAATACAATCTCATTTTATCGGCTCTTTCCGTTATGTATGGATTCTTTTAATTAGTCTTCGATGTTTCTTGCTTCGTTGATACCGCTGGCTAAAGATTCCATTAAGGATAGTTCTTTGTCTGTAAAGCTATCCATGTATTTCTCTATCTGTAATCGTCGGGTGCTTTTTACCAAGTTATTAGCAGGTAAGAAAAATTCATCAACGGAAACATGAAGTAACGATACAAGGTCATAAAGAACTTGTATGCTGGGGTGTTGCCCTTTATTTTCAATATTAGTTAAGTACCGTGGGTCAATTTCAATCAATGCTCCCACTTGTTCACGAGTTAAACCTCGTTTCAATCGAGCTTCTTTAATGGCTAAACCAAAGGCTCTAAAATCATATTTATCTTCTTTTTTACGCATAGTAGACCACCTCTATACATTTTATTGTTCCTACTGAATTAAAAACAGGTATAGAAAAACGTGTTATATGGTTTATAGGTTTATATTTAATAAAAAGCACTACTAAACGCCAATAAAAAAAACCGTTATATGGTAGTGCTATTTACGCTGTTAAAATATTGTATATTACTTCCAAATGGCGGTTTGTTGGAGGTCAACGTCGCCATGAAGTACATCATATACAATAAATTTCCTTACATTGGGTTCTTGTCAAAAAAAGTCGTCTATCTGCAATAGATAAGTACGTCCACCAATGTGGTTTTATAAATCATATAGATAGAATAACAGAAGCATGTAAACAGAGAAATAAATCTGTTTATATGCTTTTTTGGCTATTCAGAACTTTTTTACAAAGTTTATTTATCAGTAATGCAACAAATCCCCCTTTCACATTGGGACTAAGAGTGAAAGGAGATAAACGAGCAAGGCTCACTTCCTTTCCTAGACAGAAAGGGGGTGAGAAACATGAAACCATCTTCTTTTCAGACCACAATAGAAAATCAGTTTGACTATATCTGTAAACGTGCTATGGAAGACGAGCGAAAGAATTATATGCTTTATCTTTCAAGGATTGCAAAGCGTGAGGTGTCCTTTTCGGATGTTGGCGATTATCTTGTTAGCCAGTTTGCGACAACAGATAACTATTCAACTGACTTTCAGATTTTTACACTCAATGGGTTATCAGTAGGCGTTGAAAATGATTTGTTGAGTGAAGCATTACGTGAGTTGCCAGACAAGAAACGTGAAATTCTACTGCTGTTTTACTTTATGGACATGAGCGATTCAGAAATTGCAGACCTGTTGAAATTGAACCGTTCTACTGTCTATCGGCATAGAACCAGTGGACTAGCCTTAATTAAAAAGTTTATGGAGGAATTTGAAGAATGAAAACACAATATCCTATGATTCCCTTTCCTCTCATTGTAAAGGCAACAGATGGCGATACCGAAGCGATTAACCAGATTCTACATCATTACAGAGGGTACATAACGAAGCGTTCCCTACGACTTATGAAAGATGAATATGGCAATCAAAGTATGGTCGTTGATGAAGTCTTACGTGGAAGAATGGAAACCAGACTGATTACAAAGATTTTGTCATTTGAAATTAAGTAATATCCTCTCTCCTTTCGTGGAAGCGTGCTAAACCATTCCACGCTTCCCGAACAGGGAGGTTTGTTATTCCACCAAAGCATATTGAGCTTTCAATGTGTTTTGATAGGCTAACGAGCCATTGTTCTTTGAAAACTGAATAAAAGTAATCGAATACGTTTCGATAAGAAAAGAGCCAACGGAACTAACCGCCATGACCTATCTTATAAAGATAGCGAGCGATTCATGTTAGTGATCCGAGAAGCAATCTTTAGCAGGATTGCCTGCAACGACATTCTTATCGTGATAATGATACTCCCATACAGTCAATAGTCCGAGCGTGATAAAACCGTCGCAGGCAATGAGTATGGCTACATGAGAACCATGCAGGGGTGGAACTCCCGTGAGCTTTGCTAAAGCTGTTCGATTGCTGGTAAAACAACTTTTATGAAATCCAAATAAGTGATTTGGAAAGGAGGATTTTATGAAGCAGACTGACATTCCTATTTGGGAACGTTATACCCTAACCATTGAAGAAGCGTCAAAATATTTTCGTATTGGCGAAAACAAGCTACGACGCTTGGCAGAGGAAAATAAAAATGCAAATTGGCTGATTATGAATGGCAATCGTATTCAGATTAAACGAAAACAATTTGAAAAAATTATAGATACATTGGACGCAATCTAGCGTCGCCAAAGGGTCTTGTATATGATAAAATAGTATTAAGTCGTATCAAGGCTCTTTCCATAAAGGAAAGGAGCAAATGCCATGTCAGAAAAAAGACGTGACAATAAAGGTCGAATCTTAAAGACTGGAGAGAGCCAACGAAAAGACGGAAGATACTTATACAAATATATAGATTCATTTGGAGAACCGCAATTTGTTTACTCGTGGAAACTTGTGGCTACAGACCGAGTACCAGCAGGAAAGCGTGATTGTATCTCACTTAGAGAGAAAATCGCAGAGTTACAGAAAGACATTCATGATGGTATTGATGTTGTAGGAAAGAAAATGACACTCTGCCAGCTTTACGCAAAACAGAACGCTCAAAGACCAAAGGTTAGAAAAAACACTGAAACTGGACGCAAATATCTTATGGATATTTTGAAGAAAGACAAGTTAGGTGTAAGAAGTATTGACAGTATTAAGCCATCAGACGCTAAAGAATGGGCTATTAGAATGAGTGAAAATGGTTATGCTTATCAAACCATCAATAACTACAAACGTTCTTTAAAGGCTTCATTCTATATTGCTATACAAGATGATTGTGTTCGGAAGAATCCATTTGACTTTCAACTGAAAGCAGTTCTTGATGATGATACTGTCCCTAAGACCGTACTAACAGAAGAACAGGAAGAAAAACTGTTAGCCTTTGCAAAAGCTGATAAAACCTACAGCAAAAATTATGATGAAATTCTGATACTCTTAAAAACAGGTCTTCGTATTTCAGAGTTTGGTGGTTTGACACTTCCAGATTTAGATTTTGAGAATCGTCTTGTCAATATAGACCATCAGCTATTGAGAGATACTGAAATTGGGTACTACATTGAAACACCAAAGACCAAAAGTGGCGAACGTCAAGTTCCTATGGTTGAAGAAGCCTATCAAGCATTTAAGCGAGTGTTAGCGAATCGAAAGAATGATAAGCGTGTTGAGATTGATGGATATAGTGATTTCCTCTTTCTTAATAGAAAGAACTATCCAAAAGTGGCAAGTGATTACAACGGCATGATGAAAGGTCTTGTTAAGAAATACAATAAGTATAACGAGGATAAATTGCCACACATCACTCCACATAGTTTGCGACATACATTCTGTACCAACTATGCAAATGCAGGAATGAATCCAAAGGCATTACAGTACATTATGGGACATGCTAATATAGCCATGACGCTGAACTATTACGCACATGCAACATTCGATTCTGCAATGGCAGAAATGAAACGCTTGAATAAAGAGAAGCAACAGGAGCGTCTTGTTGCTTAGTAGTACAAATGAATTTACTACTTATTTACCACTTCTGACAGCTAAGACATGAGGAAATATGCAAAGAAACGTGAAGTATCTTCCTACAGTAAAAATACTCGAAAGCACATAGAATAAGGCTTTACGAGCATTTAAGAAAATATAAAAAGATAATTAGAAATTTATACTTTGTTTATAATAAAAACCGTTGGAGATTAATATGAAACCACATTTTAGAAATGACTTCATCACTAAAAAAAGCCCCCGAAACCGGGAGCTTTCAATGTTTCTATATCATTTTAAATCAGCGTTCTAGTACGCCAGCAGCAATCCCGGCTCTTCCAATAACCGTTTCAGCTCGTTCATTGCCTCCTGCGCCATGACGCCGTCAAGCACTCTATGGTCATAACTTAATGATAAAGACATTCTCGGCTGGATTTCAATCGCATCATCGTCTGTCGCGACAACTTTCTTCTCGATTCTGCCGATGCCGAGTATGGATGACTGCGGCGGGTTGATGATCGGTGTGAAAAACGCGCCCTTTGCCGATCCGACGTTGGAAATTGTTGCGGTGCCGCCAGTCATGTCGTCTGAAGTCATCCCGCCGTTCCGGGCTTTATCCGCAAGTTCCTGAAGTTCCTTTGCGATCTGGAACAGAGACAGTGCGTCCGCATTTCTGACGACCGGCACAAGGAGCCCCTGGTCCGTATCTGTCGCAAAACCGATATGGTAGTGTTCCTTCAGGATGATTTCCTCACTGTCCTCATCAAACGATGCGTTCAAATATGGATAGTTGTAAAGCACATTGGTGAACGCTTTGACGATGAATGCCATATAGGTGAGCTTGACCGCTTCTACTTCAAAATCTTTTTTCAGCATGTCCCGGAGTTCGACCAGTTTCTCAACATTCGCTTCATCAAAATGTGTGACATGCGGAATGGTCTGTGCGGACTGCGTCATCGTTCTTGCGACGACTTTTCTGATGCCGGTCAATGGCACGCGTCTCTCCTTATCTTTCGTGCCGGAGTCACTTTGCCCTTCTGTAATATAGGACTGCTGGGCATGGTCGATCATCAGATTATTATCCCTTGCATACTTCCGTACTGAAGGTGTCGATAAAACCTGGCGTCGCGGTTTTTCTTCCTCCTGCACCGTTTCTGCAACATCCGGCGCCACTTCTATTCCGTCACTTTCCGCAAAATTCCGCACATCATCCTCGGTCACTTTGCCGTCCGATCTTTCAGGTGTGACGAGTTTCCAGTCGACCCCTAGTTCTTTTGCGAACTTTTTCACTCTCGGCGTCGCTTTTTTATTGTCTGCAGACGGCTTCTCTTCTTCAGCCGTTCGCTTCTCTTCGTCCCCTTCGCTCTCTACTGGTTCTTTATTTTCAGCTGCTTCACTTTTTCCTCCCCCGGTGTCCAAAACTGCCAGTACTTCATCGACTCTTACTGTATCTCCCCGCTTCTTGACGATTTCTTTGATGACGCCGGATTCTGGTGATTCGACTTCCGAGATTGCCTTTTCCGTCTGCACCTCGACGAGGACGTCACCTTTTTTGACCGTATCCCCTTCTGACACCTGCCAGAAAGTGATCAGGCTTTCATCCAGCTTCTCGGACTGACGGGGTAGTTTTATTTCCATTGCCACGATGCTTCCCCTCCTCGATTATTCATCCATCAACTTGAGTGCTGCTTTGACAATCTTATCCGTCGTCGGTATCACATACTGCTCCATCGGACGGCTGTAAGGAATCGGCACATCCGGCAGTGCGAGCCGTTTCACCGGCGCTTCCAGGTCAAATAAACCCTCTTCGGCAATAATCGCCGCAATTTCAGCCGATACACCGAATGATTTATAATCTTCATCCACGATCAATAGACGTCCCGTCTTCTTAAGTGATTTCAAAATCGTTGCCTTATCCAGCGGCACAATGGAACGGAGGTCGATCAGCTCGGCATTCACGCCCTGTTCCTCCAGCTCTTTCACTGCACCCATGCCGTAATGTGTCGTCATCTGAAGTCCGACCATCGTCACATCCATCCCTTCCTTGACTACATTCGCCTTCCCTAAAGGCACCGTATAGGATTCTTCCGGCACATGGCCCTCGGACGTATCCAGCTGTTCCATCCAACCGAGTCCCTGCAGTGTCTTATGGAACATGAACACGACTGGGTTATCATCACGGATGGCGGAAATCATCATGCCTTTTAAGTCATATGGTGTGGTCGGTGCCACCACTTTCATCCCCGGCATATGGCCGAACGTCGCATACAACGTCTGCGAGTGCTGCGCAGCGTCGTTATACCCGCCGCCGACTGCGGTCATCAATACCATCGGCACTTTCACATTGCCGCCGGACATATACGGAATCTTCGCCATTTGGTTATAGATCTGGTCCATCGCGACCCCGAAAAAGTCCACGAACATGAGCTCGGCAATCGGGCGCATGCCTTCAGTCGCTGCCCCGACCGCCGCACCGATCAGTGCCGTTTCTGAAATCGGCGTATCCATGATGCGCTCCGGTCCGAATTCATCCAGCAGCCCTTCGGTCGAACCGAAAATACCACCGTACGCGCCGATATCTTCCCCGAGCACAAACACATCCGCGTTACTTTCCATCTCCAGACGAATGGCCTCGGCCATCGCTTTGTTACCTGTCAGTAAACGTTTCTTCACTTCCTGCATTGTCATTTGCCCCCTTCAAATATTTTTTATACGAATACATCCTCGAGCGCAGCCGTCTCGTCAGGATAATCGCTGTCCCTTGCGAACTGGTACGCTTCATCCACTTCACCGGCCGCTTTCTTTTCGATATCGGCAAGTTCGTTTTCATCAAAGCCATAATCCTTTATTAATAAATCCCTATACATATTCACCTGGTCTTTTGCTCTCAGTTCCTTCACTTCATCTTCCGGACGGTACTGTTCAGCGTCCCCCTGGAAATGTCCGAGGTAACGGTACGTTTCGATCTCGATGATCGACGGTCCTTCGCCACGCCTTGCACGGTCCACCGCTTCTTTCGATACTTTATACATTTCAAGCAGGTCATTCCCTTTCACATGATACCCTTCGATACCATACGCACCTGCCCGCAGATCATTCGATGCGACAGACGTCGAATCGTCCCTCGGCACGGAAATGCCGTACTTATTGTTTTCAACGACGACGATGACCGGCAGATTCCACAATGCCGCCATATTCAATGACTCGTGGAACGACCCCTGGTTCGCCGCACCCTCGCCGATATAGGCGACCGCAACAGAATCCTTGCCCCGCTTCTTCGCAGCAAGCGCCGCACCCACCGCATGCGGAATGCCCGCACCGACGATGCCGCTGCATGAAAAGTGGACGTTCGGATCGAACAGATGCATATGTCCGCCCTTCCCTTTACTCAGCCCGGTTTCTTTGCCGAAAATTTCAGCAGTCATGCGGTTCAAATCGATGCCTTTTGCGATCGCATGATGATGCGGCCGGTGCGGCGCCGTCACAATATCATCCTGCCTCAAATGCACACTGATACCCACCGCTGCCGGTTCCTGGCCGGTTGATAGATGCATTTCCCCCGGCACGGTCCCTGCACCGATATTGAACACAGGCTGTTTTCCTTCCATATAAACCTCTTCCAGCTGATCCTCGTAATAGCGAATCTTGTACATGTGCGCATACATCCAATGGAGTGCTTCTTTCGAAATTGACATCATTACTTCCTCCTTATTTAGATCTGTTTGACTGGCGGGAAGCTTTGGCAACAGCAAGTAAAACGCTTTCATATAGTATTTTATCAAATAAAAGAATTTTCAGAAAGTTAAATGTCTCGAAATGAAACCTTCCTTGCACTTGGCAAAGAAGGTCTTATGGCCCATTGAAATATCATGTCTGCTTTAAATCTCTTTTATGAGTTCTTCTGCTCAATCGCGTAACCGATGTTGAGCAGCATTGCTTCCGATAACGGCGGCCCGATGACCTGCAGACCGATCGGCAGACCGTCCTTGAACCCGCAAGGTACAGATAATGCAGGCAGCCCCGTGAGGCTCGCCGGCCGCATAAAGTGCAGTGCACTTTTAATCAGTTCCTCTTTCCGGCCGTTGATGTCGACGAAGTTGCTGCCGATATCCGGCGCAGTGAATGGCAGTGTCGGAGAAATCAGCACATCCACTTTCTCAAACACTTCCAGCATTTCGCTTTTAATCTTTCTTTTTTCTTCCTGTGCTTTTATATAGTCAATCGCATCCGGCACTTTAATATTTTCGAACACCGTCCGCATCTCAATGCCGAACCCTCCCGGGTTTTTAAGAAATGTGTCCCGGTGGATTAAAGATGCTTCACTGAACACGGTAATCTGGTCCAGATCTTCAGTATCGTCAAGCGAAGGCAGTTCAACCCACTCTATCTTAGCGCCGTTCATCTCCAGAAACCGGATAGTGCCCCGCACCGCTTTTTCAATGTCGGCATCTATATTTCTAAAGAAATACTGCGCATCAATGCCGATGACGAAACCGTTCACGTCACCTGTAAGATGATCCAAATAATCATCCACGGGTGCATGCACAGTCATCGGGTCTTTATTATCCTGACCGGCAATGATCTGGAGCAGCCCCGCGGCGTCTTTAATACTCTTCGTCATCGGACCGAGATGGTCCTGAGTCGGCGCGAGCGGAAACGTGCCGTAAGTGCTCACGCGGCCGAACGTGGGTTTGAGACCAATGATGCCGCATAGCGCCGCCGGGATGCGGATCGAACCCGACGTGTCGGTGCCGAGTGACGCCATGGTTAAATTCGCCGCCACCGCAGCGCCGGAGCCGCCGCTTGAACCGCCGGTGATCTTATCCGTATTCCACGGATTCCTCGACGCACCGTAATGCGGATTATTGTTGGTGATGCCGTACGCGTACTCGTGCATGTTCAATTTGCCGGTGAAAATCGCACCGGCGTCCGACAATTTTTCGACGACGGTCGCATTGTATTCCGGTTTGAAATCCTTATGGATTTTCGAACCCACCGTCGTTATTTCATCTTTGATGTAAATGTTGTCTTTCAATGCGATCGGGATGCCGTGGTACATGCCGCGATAATTCCCGCTCATTATTTCCTGCTCGGCAATTTTAGCCGCCGCTTCAGCCTTGTTCCGTGTAAAACTGATGAATGCATTGATATCCTTCTGACCCGCTTCCGCATGATCCAGTACAGCTTTTGTCAGTTCAACCGGTGAAACGGTTTTATTTTTTAGAAGCGGTGCAAGTTCTGAAACCGTCATTGAAACCAGCTCTTTATTCATAATTCAGCCTCCACTAAGATGATCCAACACTTTCAGCCACACGCTGCTGCTCCATCTCCATAACCTTCTGTTTGACAGATTCATCCGATCCGTTCATCGCAATCGATGCAACCTGCGACTCCCTGGCATACTCATCGAATAAATTTGATTTCTCGCCGAGAATGTCAAGCATGCTGACATCTATACTGTCTTCAGTCAGCAGTCGGTACACGACGACATTCCGCGACTGCCCCATCCGGTACGCCCGGCTGATTGCCTGTTCCTCCGTCGACGGCTTCCACTGCGGTTCGCACAATACGATGATGTTTGCCGCCTGTATATTGAGCCCGACACCGCCCGCCTGAATCTGGCTGACCAGCACCGAACCCGGCTCCGACTTTGTAAATTCATCGATGATTTCCTGACGCCTATTGTTCGGGACATCTCCGCTGATCGGCTCAAACGTCCGCTCGCCGAGATGACTTTCAATCGTCCGCATGACATCTCTGAAGTATGAGAACACCAGCACTTTATGCCCGTTGTCAGCCGCTTCCTCGCAAATATCCATCAGCACTTCAAGCTTCGGCGACTTTTCCGGTGTACCGCCCGTCCAGGCCGCCCGTCTCATTTTCATCATCTGATTGTTCATGACCGCATCTCTGTAAAACTTACCTTCCCCGTCACCGAAGTCCGTCCACTTCGGAATGATATCCAGCTCAGGCAATTCACCCAGCACTTCCACCCGGTTCCGTCTCAAGTAGACCGGCGCCACAGTACGCTTGAATTCCTTCGGTTCAAGAAGATACAATTCCTGCGTCAATTGTGCCGCAATCTCCGGCTGCAGCACACCCATCAGCTGCTTCATCTCCTCCAGCCTGTTCTCAAGCGGCGTCCCGCTCATATACAGTACATACTCCGTATTTTCACCCAGTTTATATACGCTTTGCGATCTTCTCGCACCTGGATTTTTTACAAAATGCGCTTCATCGACAATCAAGGCGTTGAGATCCGGGATTTCTTCTCTGTCCAGCTTCCCTGCATGCCCATAAGTCGTCAGCATCACACCCGACTCTGACTTCCAGCTCTCGAATGCTTCGTCCCTGCCATTCCCATGGAAAATAAAGACCTTCAGGCCGGAGAATTTCTGTATCTCTCTTTTCCAGTTGGCTATGACGCTGAGCGGACACACAACAATCGCATGATTTTTATCCTCAAGACGCAGATGATTGATCATCGCCATCGCCTGGATGGTCTTACCGAGCCCCATCTCATCGCCGAGCAGCGTCCGTTTATTGAGTAGTGCATACTTCGCCCCAAATTCCTGATAATGTCTGAGCGTCAGATCCAGTCCCGTCGTATCCAGCGGAAATGACTCAACAGCCTTGACGATTTCGGATGGGATATCGCCTGCCGTTTCCACTTGAGAATAACCCGTCACCTTCTCTATTTCTATGTAATAGGCAGCGTTATTATTGATGAAATGCTGAGTCAGCTCATCTTCAGACACCGAAAACCCTTCGATATAATTCATCATCGTCTTGATTTGGTCGAGTTTATGCCGATACTGGTCTTTATTCAACTCATCAAACGCATTTTCTACTTCCTCTTTCTCATCCTGTGACTGGAACAAAGCCATGAAGAAGTTCTTCTGCTTCTTGGCGGTCGTTATGTACGGTTTCACATCCGACTCAAATTCTTTAAGCAGCTTTGCCGCCTTTTCAGCTTTCGTCAAAATCTCCCGCTTCTTAAAGACTACTTCTATCAGCTCCAAATCAAGATCCGTCAGATGATCCGGGTCCATCCTCGGATGCGCCTGCTGGTAGACCGATTCCTTTATCCTCGTTACAGCATCATGAATCGATTCCGCATATGTATCACCGATGCCGTTGATGTTCGTCAGACGATTAATATCGTAGTGCGCCACATCGTAAATCGTCTTCAGATCATTATTCACCAGAAGATTGATCGGCATCCCCTTCTCAAGAGTCGAAATCGTGTCGATATGCATACCTTTCAGCTGTTTATCTCCAACACGGATTTTCAGCTTCTGCCACAGATTTTTAATATCCTTGTCGAAACGTTCTTCAGAATAACTGCTGATCTTGTTGCCGATACTTCGAAATTCATTTTCCAAACGCTTAACATCTTTTTTATTCCTTAACATGCTGCCCCTCCAAACCCAGTGACTATTAACCTTAATTATAGTGAAATTGCAAAAGAATTAACACGAAAAGGGAATTTCTATATGAGCCAAGCCAACTAGGGCGCTTGTTTATTTACACTCTTAAGTAAAAGATATATAATGATACCATATGTGGTGGCATATGAGCCGACGGGAAAAGATGTATGAGAAGTTGAAAAACAATCCAAGAAACATCAGCGAACATGAATTCAAATCAGCTTTAAAGATGTATGGCTTTATCCTTAACTCCAAAAAAGGAAAAGGTGGACACCAAGTGTATCACCACTCTACAATATCCAATTCCATTCTGCCTATGAGAACAATCAACTTCACAAAACCTATGCGCCGTCATATTATTAAGACCCTGATTCAAGATATTGAGGAAGTGATAAATTATGAAAAAAGTCGATGAGTACATGAATCTCAATTACAAACTGAGTGTCATCCCGAAAAAAGACTTTGATGGTTCCGAGTATTTCGTTGCATTTTATGAAGAGTTAAAGGGACTCGAAGGTTCTGGAGATACTCAAGTAGAAGCTATTGAGGATCTGGATCTGGCAAAGGAGGTCTGGTTTCAAGTCATGTTGGAAAACAATAATGAGATACCATTGCCGGGAGTCTATGAACCACAACAGCCTGTAAAAATGACATATAGAATTCCAGTCTCTTTAAATGAACAAATTGAGGCCTATATGAAACGTGAGGGTGTTTCAAAAAACCAGGCTATAAATTTGCTGGTCTCTAAGTCTATCCAAGAAGAACATGGTATAAAATAATTTAATTACTTTGAATCATCGAAAGCTTCTTCAGAATAACTGCTGATCTGACATGTGATATGCTGTGATTCATTTTCAAAACGCTTAACATCTTTTTTATTCCTTAACATGTTGTCCCTCCAAACCCAGTGTCTATTGACCTTAATTATAGTGAAACTGCAATAGTATTAATATTGAAATGACTATTAAAAAACACAAAGAAACTTCCAGATATTTTCTAATCTGGAAGTTTCTTATTTTCACCTTTGATTCGATGAAAGTATGGATAACAATCCCTATCAAAGAATAGACATTAATAATCATTTTTATTCATTTCATTAACTGCATTTTCAATTTCATTTCTGTGTTTATCATCCCATGCTTTTAGTTCACTTATTATTTTTTTCAAGTCACTTTTTATGGTATTTTCATTAGTATAATCTACAGTAAAATAATTTATCGGATTCTGCCCCTTTATATCCTTTTTATCACCATGAAACGTTAGCACGTCATTACTTTGAAAGTAATCCCTGGCCACCTTACTTTCCATATCAAAGGATAATCTTAATTTCGTAGGTAATATAAAACCTTGGGTTTGTTCAACCGTACCAATTTCGTAATGGAGATTGAACTTTTCCCATTCTGGATTATTCAACTGTCTCCAGAATTGTGTAGATGTGTTTTTATATGTCAGAGTATCCCATTCTTTATCCTCATTTTGAAAAGCAGTGTCCAGTTGGTTACCAATATCCTCAATGAATAACCCGAGATTCTTCTTACCCTCTTCGAATATAGTACGCAACTCTTTTGAATTCGATCCTAAGAACTTAGCCCATTCCTCATTCATACTGCTTTCATCCTTTCTTAGATACTCATTAACATAGTTCACAAAGTCTTCCAGAAGAAATGCATTTCTTAAGTTATTTAAGTAGTCATATTTAAGCTCACTTAGTTTATCTGCAAGTTCTTCATACCAGATATGTAAAAAGTCACCTGATTCAAAAGATTTGTTACTCTTAGGAGTAAGTAATATCAATATTGGTCTCTTAGAACCTTCATGAGTTTTTTTTATAAGATTGTTAATAGAATGAGTGTAATCTTCCAACTGGTTCTGTTGAAGACCTGAATGAATTTTGTTTTCTATACCTATTAAAAGCTTTTCTGTCTCTATAAGAATATCAATTCTACGTCCGTTATCCAAAGTCGCTTCTCTAGTGACTTCAATCTCCTCATCTTCAGCTACTGTTAAATCAATGTTTTTACCAACATTAGATTCACTACATTCTTTTTTTGCATACAGTTCCATCAACACATTTAATGGTTCCACTGATGAATAACGGGATGAATCTAATAAGAATGACAACCAGTTATTGATATAGTTTTCTTTATTCTCGATACCTAACACTTTAGGAATAGTATCGACTTTTCTGTCTGTACTAGTTTCAGGTAAATTATTGATTTGCTGTTGCATAGTTTTAAAGTTGAATTTATCATTTTGCAACTTTTTCACCACCTAACCTTTATAGAAAAATCATAATTGATTACTTATGCAGTTTGTATCTCACTACTCATATCAAATAATATATTGATAATTTAATTGTACTATTACCCAATATTAATATCCACTGTCTAGACTAACTGTCTTCGTGTCAAACACTCAGTGCATACATTGAAGTTAAAATAACACTAATTTAAAAACCTCCAAAGCTTTTCAGCTCTGGAGGCTCTCTATTTCAATCATCTATTTATCTGTCGGTTTTCTTCTTTTCACAAGGAATCCAAGTCCAAGTGCCGCCAGGATTGTAGCGAATATTGTTGTGCTTTGTTCTGTGACACCTGTGTCTGGCAATACTTCTGATTCAGTGGCTTCCGACCCAGTAGCCTCACCATCAGCTGATCCGTCATCGGAACCGCTCACTGCAGCCGCTTCATCTTCAGTATCATCCACGTCTTCTGTGTAGACAGTCGGATGCTCGTTTGCACGATCTTCTGATGTCTCATCAGCACCTCGGTCTTTATTCTCAGAAACCGGTGCAACGGTCGTGTTGTCCGCATCCTCTTCACCGTAAACTACAGCGAACTGGCTGAAGCTCGCCGCCTCGAACACCGCGTAGCCGTCTTCCGTTCTGTAGTTCACAGCTTCCAGCGTCTCTCAGATATTACCAAGGTAGTAGACGTTCGAAACATAGCCGTTTGCCGGCAGGTAAACCGTCACCGGGTTTTCCAGGCTGTAGAGGGAACCATTTTCATCGAGCACGTGAATATCATATAGATCATGGTCCGCACCGATCGCATCCGATGCACCAAGCACCGTCACAACGAGCGATTTGCCGTCCAGCTCGTCGGACGCACTGTCGACTCTGACGCTGGTTTCATCATCTTCAATTGAAGAATAAACGTCTAAATCCTCATCATCAGCCGCAGCTTCGCCCGATGCATCGTCCTCACCGTCGTCTTCAGAATCAGTGGACTCCTCCCTCACTTCTTCCCCGTCAGGTTTAGTGTTTTCATCTGTATCTGTTGAATCAGTTGTATCATCGTCTGATACTGTTTCTTCATTAGAACTATCATCAGAATCAGTATCCTGTTCACCAGCTTCATCGTCTGATTCTTGTTCATTATCATCTTCTGTAAGATATCTCATCAATCAACCAATTTCTTAAAAACATTATCATGTTCGTCTGTTAATTGCTCTAACATACTATTAAAATCTTCATCTTTTTGTTTCACAGATTGTATAGATATTTTATCTTCATGTTCAATAAATACTATCTGCTCATCCTTGAAAATCTTTTCTGCATTATTAATCAGATTATCTGCATACTCTTTTCCGAGGTGCTCTTCGATGACAGCCAGCGCCTCTTTCAGTCTGAACGGTCTGTATTCAGCATCATGAGCATCACTCGCCACAACATGGATCAGTTTATCTTCAACCATCTTCAAGCCGATTTCCTGTAATGGCTTGCCGAAGTCACCGGTAATCGATCCCGCAGTCACCTGCGCCACTGCACCTTTATTGATCAGGTTATATAAAATATCGATATCATCCACAATCGGCTGGCATCTTTCAGGATGTGCGATGATCGGTCTATAACCGTTCTCCACCAGTTCATCAATGACCGATTCGTAAAACGACGGCAGTTCACCGAATGGCAGCTCCACCAATATATAGCTGGAGTCATTCAACGTTGTGTTGATCCCGTCACGGAGCTCCTCAACTATATTCTCATTGATACGGATTTCCTGACCATGATGAACGTTGATATCTATGTTGTTGTCGTTAATAATCGCCTTTAAGACCTTTATTTCCTCAAGCACTTTCTCCTTCGGTGTATACCAGTTGCCGACTTGGTGATGAGGTGTGATCATGACATCCGTAATACCCTGTTCCGCAGCCTGTACGAGCAGGTCGTATGCTTCTTGTTTTGAAGTTGGACCGTCATCAATATTAATTAACAGATGGTTATGAATATCAATCATCAAATTCAGCTCCAATGCGTATTTTAATACACTTCCATCCTAACATGTTATGTGAAATATTTCTTATTTGGCCTCTTATTGGCCTATTTTGCATAATAATTCATACTTTATGAGTTGTAATATGTTATGATAGATATATGCTAATTACATTAACGGAGGTCATTGTATGTGGTACGTCAAGAATTATAATGAACTGGAGCTTGATGAGTTAGAGCAGATCCTGGGATTGAGACAGGATATTTTTATTTTAGAACAGGAAAGTTTCTTTCGGGATATCGATGGAAAGGATAAAGATTCCATGCATCTCTTTAAGAAAACGGATTCGATCATTCGTGCCTACTGCCGAATAGAGGTCGGTGACAAAGTATTGATCAGCCGTGTGACCGTGAACCCTAAATACAGAGGTAACGGTAAAGGGCGGGACTTATTTCAGTACGCAGTGGATTATGCACGGGAACAATACCCCGAGAAAAAAATACAAATCATTGCGATGGCCTACTTATTAGAATTTTATGAGTCCTATGGATTTAAAGTGATTTCAGATGAATATGATATCGCCGGTCATAATCATATAGATATGGTATTGACGCCGTAGACATAAAAATAACAAGAACTATAAGTTTCTAATTACTTATGGCTCTTGTTATTTTTATATATTCTCACTTTTAATTACTGGCTGAAGTCCACTGTTTTCGGCGTCCCGAGATTATCTTTATCATTCATCACCTTGATGGACTCGGGAGTTATTTTAAGCACAATAAAATCCGGATCATTTTTGGAATCGAAATAGGTTTTATCCTGGTTCTGCCATAACCAGTCGAGCGTTTCTTTGTCCTCCACCACTTCAACTTTACCGTCGATTTCAAGAAAGCTGTCATTTGAAGTCTCCTCATAACCAAGCAAAACATGCGTGGATGGATTTTTCTCTATTTCATCCACTTTAAGAGAGTCTTTATCAGTTTTAGTATAAAGTGTATGACCGTCATTGTAGAAAATCATATAACGGCTGTTCGGTTTATTGCCTGAAATAGTGGCCATTACGCCAACTTTCGATATATCTAAAATATTTTCAATTTCCTCAATAATCTTTTGCTTTTCCATGTCTATCACCTCTACTCCTAAATTTCCACATATTCATATGGGATAAACATTCAATATGCATTGTTTATCATCGTTGCCTTCGTAGAAATGTATAGCGATTCAAATGAATACGGAATTCTCACTGCAACTACAAAATAACAAGGGCATCAGTATTTATTCATCACTTATGGCCCTTGTTATTTCTATGTCTGCAGTAGCAAAAACATCTGAGATATGGTCTGCATGCAAATGAGTAAACTGAGATGTCAAAACATACAGCTTCATATTATCTTACTTACCATATCTCCCGACCTCTAGGTTTCCCCAGTCATACATATCTTTATCATCATAACTACCGCCGTTTTGGATAAATTCATCCCATTCCTCATCAAAAGTTTTATCTTTTTTCTTTGTCAAAATAAAATCTTCATCTGTTTTTGTAACAATTAACGTCTCATCAATCTCCAGGCCCATTTCTTCTATCGTTTTTTCTTTCAGAAAAATGGCCTGATCAGTATCGCTTTTAAAAATTTTAGTTCTGTGCTCATATTAATCACCTATAAATTGAAATTTACGAATTGTCTCATACTATAAATATTAGTATACTAATCTCGTATACTAAAGTAAGCAGTGATTACTCTTGGTGTGATGAGTCCTCGTACCCACTCAAGAGGTTACTGTTTTTCATTTATAATCATTTGGATGAAATGAAATTTTTAATTTTGTTCTAAATAGTCGAATGCTTTTGCTTTAATGTTTAGTAATTTAAGAGCTTTTGTGAACTGAATGTCACCTTGATAAAAGCTTTTGCGCACCGTATCAAATACAACCGGATCCATCTTGTAGTTGAGATTATTCCAATAATCTCCCCCGCTGCTTTCTTTCCTCATGATTTTACTTTCTCTATACTTATCCTGATTGTATTCAGCAACAGCATTATAATCACATTCATTAATGAAATGATTTATATATGCTTTTTTCGCAACTACTGTCATACTCACTTTAAATTGTCTCGCTAAGGCTTCTGTTTTCTCCAATAATTCATTATCTTCAAATTGATGCCAGGCATCTTTAAACAGTTCATTGGGTACAAGTATCTCGGAGGCGAATTCATTACCTTTCCGCTCTAGAAGTGATGGTTCTTTATTTAATATGTTACTTACATTATAAATTTCTTCTCTGCCGAAAAGCAGATGTGCAAATTCATGCAGAAGAGAAAATACCTGACCATTTTTTGTGTCATTGGTATTGATGAAAATTGCCGGTGCGTAATCATCAATTAAAGCGAAAGCTCTAAATTCCTCTATATCCAAAGATCGATGTGTATTCTGCTCTACAATACCATTGACCAGCACAAGCACACCTGTTTTATTCAGCTTTTCTCTGAAAAATTTAAAGGGTTCCAAATCACCGAGTTGTTTTTGCCAATCTGCGTCTAAATCCAATAAGGTACGGCAGAACTCAACAATATTTTCAGTCGGTTCATCCAGCGTGAAGTAATCCAGATATCCAAGAGTAGAATGCCCCTCTTTTTTACGGTACTCAGATACAAATACCTGCTGATTCTGAACATTTCTTATCGTATCTATTAACTCCCTGGAATTTTTACTAGTGTCTATAGAATCTACAGTACGGTAATCCAATAAAGGCGGACTGTCATCGACCGGCTCTTTCAGAACAAGATGACCAAGAGGCACGCGTAACTTTTTCGCAAGTTCTCTCAGTTGGTTTAAAGTAGGCTGTTTAGATCCGTCTATCCACTCTTCGATATTGGCCAGATTGTTTTTACCCTTTAAAAACTCAACATCCATTTCAGATTGCTCTATATAATATTCCAGCACTTCAGGATTAATATCCATTCTGATTGTTGCCATGATGACACCTCCTGTCAAATTCACTCATTTGTTTAGTTTATTATACCACCTGTACAGTTTTTCAAGAAATTTAACATTCATTTCATCATATGTATATTTGAAAAATAAAATCCCGCCATCCGGCGGGATTCATGACATTTTTACTTCTCAAACCACAAATCTGCCAGCAGTTCCATGGATTGTTTTCGCTTTTCAGGATCGTAGGCGTATGTGACAATAATCAGTTCGTCCGCCCCAGTATCTTCTGTAAATTCTTCAAGCTTCTTACGAACCGTTTCAGGTGAGCCGACAGCTTTGATGCTGAACATCGCTTCCATCATATTTCTCTGCTGTTCAGTCCCCAGTTCTTCAGGATTGACAGGCGGCTGGAGTTTGCGCTTCTGACCGGTCTGCATGTCCATCATCATCTGGGTGGTCGTGGTCCATATTTTTTCCGCTTCTTCGTCCGTCGGTGCGACGATCACATTGATGCCCGCCATGACATACGGCGCGTCAATCTGTGAAGTCGGTGCATCTGTCTTGAAAGTCTGACGGTAATTATCGATCTTCTGTTTGTAATCATCCGGTGTGAAGTGTGTCGCGATGGAATAAGGCAGTCCCAGCTGTCCTGCAATCGATGCACCGTTCATGCTTGAACCCAGCACCCATATCGGTATGTTCGTCCCTGTTCCGACTGTAGAAGTGACCGGTACACTTTTACCGAGCCCTTCATCACTGAACCAGCCAATCAAATCATAGATGTTGTTCGCAAAAGTCTGTGCGTCACTGTTGGAACGTGTGATCAGCTGTGATGTTCTCCCGTCTGTTCCGGGTGCACGGCCAAGTCCCAGATCAACTCTATCCGGATGGAGCTGGGCAATCATACCGAAGTTCTCGGCCACCTGCAGGCCGGAGTGGTTCGGCATCATGATGCCACCCGAACCGACACGGATATTCTCAGTTCTTTCCGCCGCCATCATGATCAGCTGGGAAGTCGCTGTCGAAGCCAGATTTTGAGTATTATGGTGCTCTGCGAACCAGAGTCTCTTGAACCCCAGCCTGTCGATCAGCTGCGCATGTTCCATTGAAGCTTCAATCGCTTCCTTGACCGTCTGGTTTTCTGAAATGCCCACCAGATCAAGGACATTGAGTGGTATATGTTTCGTCATTTATTTACGTTCTCCTTTAAGTATCAATGCTTTTAAAGTTGTCATCATCGACAACAATTCTATTAAACACCCTATCATTATCACGTACACCTCTCAAATGATTGAGACTATGCAATCTTTGTGCGGTTACTATACAAATAAAAACCGTAAGCTCATGAGCCCAGCCATTGCTGTAAAATTTTCTATATCTATTTGGTTTACGAGATAAACGTTTGAGTGTACGTTAGGCGAACGATATAATCTAGGATAACAACTTTTTCATGCAGCAGAAACGTTCAAGGGGAATTCATTATGAGGGGGAATTTAATATGAATGAAAAAATGCACGTTGATATTTCTGAATTTTACAAATTTCACAGGTTGATTGAACGGGCAACTAGTGTTGAAGAGGTACTGAATGTATTGATAAAAACTGTAAACGAGATGATTCCACATACCGATATGGCAATCGTCTATCTGTATGATTCAGATCAGAAAGTATTACGTCTCGGTGCAGGTTACGGCGTTTCAACCTCAAGTCTGAAGAGAATCTCTTTTCAGCCTGGAGAATCTTTGACAGGCAAAGTATTCCTCAATAAAAAATCATTGGCTTGTGCCAATCGGAGAGATGTTTCAAAAATGATGTCCAATATATCCACAGAAAATTTGAAATGGTATGAGGAAGGGACTTATAAAAGAACAGTCAGGAGTTCGATAAATGTTCCGCTTATGGATAATAGAAACTGTATCGGTACTTTTACGTTAAACCGCTATAATACTGAACAGCCATTTTCACAAAATGATATAAAACTGCTTCACACACTCACTGGCCAGGCTGCGAGTATAGTCAGCTATATCCGTATGTCCGATACACTCGAAGACAGCCGTATAAAGGAACAGTTTTCACAAGCGTTGATCAGAAATCGCGGCCAAAAGGAGATTATTGATTTACTGGAGACGAAACTGAATTCGAAATTCTCTCTGGATTCTCCTGGCCCTGAACCTGCCAATGCCATCTCAATCATCCATAATAAACAACTGTTAGGTTATCTATCAGCAATAAGACCTTTATCAGACTTCTCAACAAATCAATTGAAAGTCGTATATCATGCTGCAGATGCACTTACTACACTGCTTATTAAGGAAATCGAAAATTATGAAGAGGCCCTCCGGCACCGGTCTGAAGATTTTGAAAGCGTATTGAATGATGGCAAATTTGAAACTCTGTTGAAATACATCAATGTTAAAAAAGACACAGCCGTTTACTGCTTTGCGATCTCAGCCACTTCGCACGGAGATGATACTTTTGCACGCCAGCTGGAAAATTTAATGAAGAAATACTTTCCCGGGTCCACTTTGTTTCTTACAAAAAATTTCTACATCATAGTATCCCCGTCCGGTCAGTATTTGGAAGACTTTGCGGAACATTTGTATAAGCAATACGGAATGATTACCGGTACGGGTAAAGCCCGTCCCATTGCACAATTAAATACTTCTTATAATGAAGCAATCATTGCTGCTTGCCAGTCTGCATCGTCGCTGGTCGAATATTCCACATTAGGATATAAACGTTTATGGGGCCACTTCGATGAACAGGTAAAACATGAATTCATCACAGACCATATCGGTCTTCTCTTGGAGCATTCACCGGAACATCTCACAACACTCGGGGCGCTGATTGAAAATGGGCGCACACATAAAAGCAAAACAGCCGAACAATTATATATTCATACAAACACGCTTTACCAGCGGCTCAGAAAAATTGAATCTATCCTGGATATCAATCTGCAGGATGAACATCAATGGATGAATATCGTCATCGCTTATGAAATGTATGTGGAGCAGCACATGGAAGCATAGAAAATTGTGTGCAGCTCCATATACTCACTCCTGTAAAGAAATATTATAATTAAATACAACCAAATCATTAAAGGAGTGGCATATATATGGTGACAACTTATTCGAATTATATAGACGGTGCATGGATCCACTCGGATTCAGGCAAAACATTTCAGCAGACCAATCCCGCGAATACCGACGAAATACTCGGTGCTTTTCAGGATTCCACTGCAGAAGATACAAAAAGAGCCATCACGTCATCTGTGAAAGCGTTTCCCGAATGGAAAAAGACGACCCCTTTTGAACGGGCAGATATACTTTACCGTGTGATGTCATTGATCGAGGGAGACAAAGATACACTTGCCACAGTCATTACAAAGGAAGTCGGAAAAACTTTCTCTGCAGCAGGAAAAGAAGTGGAAGCGACCATCAAAGCTTTGAAGCATTTTATCAGCGCTGTCAATCAACTGTCGGGTGAAACGATCCCTTCAAACGACCCGGATGCTTTCGCATACACTTTGAAAGAACCGCTCGGGGCCGTCGGTGTCATAACACCATTCAACTTCCCGCTCGGTATCGGCATCTTCAAAATCGCGCCTGCACTGATCGCCGGCAATACGGTCGTTTATAAACCGACGAATGAAACTGCACAAATTGCAGTAAAACTCGTGGAACTGTTTGAAAAAGCCGGAATACCGAAAGGTGTCCTCAACATGGTTACGGGAGATGGTGCGGTCGTCGGTCACGAAATGGCAACCAATGAATCCCTTAAAGCGATCTCTTTCACCGGTTCTACCGATGTCGGTCTTTCCCTTGGGCAGACGGTCAGAAACCGCGGTGGAAAAATGCAGGCGGAAATGGGAGGGAAGAACGCAACAATCATTTTGGAAGATGCGGATTTCGAAGAAGCGGTCAAAGGCGCAATCATCAGCGGGATGTTCAATAACGGGCAAAGTTGTACCGGCACTTCGCTGATCGTTGTACCTAAAAGCATCTCAAAAACGATTACCGACATGCTTGTTGAAAAAGCACAGGCACTTAAAGTTGCGGATGGTTTTTCAGAAGGCGCCGATAATGGAGCCATCGCCAATGAAAGACAATTGAACAAATACCTTCACTATGTGGATGTTGCGAAAAAAGAAGGTGCAGTCATTGAATACGGCGGCGTGAGATTAATGGATGAAGGCAGAGATAAAGGTTACTTCGTTGCACCAACCGTTGTAAGTAATGTGAATACCAATATGAAAATTGCTCAGGAAGAAATTTTCGGGCCGTTCGTCGGAATTATCGAAGTCGATTCATACGATGAAGCAATTGATATCGCGAATAATACAGAATTCGGCCTTTCATCATCCATTTACACATCCGATCTGAATAAAGCCCACGACTTTGTAAGCCGTATTGAAACCGGCGTGACCCATGTCAATATACCTTCCAATCTTTTCGAAAATCAGCTTCCATTCGGCGGCAAAAAGAAATCGAGTCTGGGGCCGAGGGAACAAGGCAGCAAGGCGCTTGATTTCTGGCTGGATACTAAAGCGGTCTATATGAAGCCTTAGAAGTTGAATTTCATCATTAAAGAAAAGTATTTTATTGGGGGTAATAAAATGAATATTGGCCTGATTGGCTGTGGCGCAATGGGACAAGGTATCGCACGCAATTTATTGAAAGCGGGACACAATGTATTGATCCATGATGACATGTCAAAATCACGCGAGCTTTTGGAAGGTGAAGGTGCTGAATTTGTTGAAATAAAAACCATTTCAGCAAACGTCGATCACCTATTCCTGTCCTTGCCGTCCACTCAAATATTGGAAAATGCACTCCTCGGGAGCGAAGGTGTACTGCAAAATCTCCCTAAAGATGCCATGATATTTGATTTGGGCACAACTGATGTAGAAACGACCCGAATGATTCACAAAAAAGCAGAAGATGCAGGCGTTTATTATCTTGACTGCCCGGTCAGCGGCGGTCCTGCAGGTGCTGAGTCCGGCACGCTGACCATCCTCGTCGGCGGCAACGAAGAGATTTTCCCGGATGCCAGGTCCATTCTGGAGAACGTCGGGGAAAAAATCGTCCACGTCGGTGATTCCGGTACCGGCCAGGCAGTGAAGCTCTGCAATAATATGATTGTCGCAGGCATCACGGCATTACTCAGTGAAACAATGGTGACCGCGAACAATTACGGTGTTTCAAACCGGCAGCTCGCAGATATCATTCAGCAAAGTTCAGGACAAAATAAAGTGTTAGATGTTTTCGGCGAAAATCTGATTAATGAAGAGTTCGATAATATACTGTTCTTTCTCGGACATATGTCAAAGGACCTGGAACTTTATATGAATCTATCCAAAGAATCAAAAACACCACAATTTGTCTCATCAATCGTCAGTCAGCTATACAGAACCGCTTTAAAGCAAGGAAAGGGGACACTGGATTCGACAGCTGTCTATTCAGTGATTTCAGAATAAAGGGGGCTTCAAAATGAGTGAAACAATCAAATTGATCAAAGATTGGAGACTTCATGCAGTTGTTCTTGGAATCGTTATACTCACAGAAGCAGTAGGCGTTATAGAAATCAGTATCGGGCCTGGCATCATGGTATTTTTACCGATGCTGTTCGCCATTGTCATTGGTCTCGTACTTTACTTCACTCCGCTCATAAAAGATGAACAATCAAAAAATGCGGAACCCATTATCACCATCAGTGTGTCATTGCTGATTGCAAAGATCGGCGTGACGATCGGGCCAGATCTCGTCAATGTCATCGCCGCAGGGCCGGCTTTAATATTACAGGAGTTGGGGAATTTCGGGACGATCTTTCTCGCCCTGCCCGTCGCTGTACTTGTATTCGGCATGAAACGTGAAAGTATCGGGATGGCCCACTCCATTGGCCGTGAACCCAACCTTGGCATCATTTACGATAAATACGGTTTTGAATCAGCCGAAGGTCAGGGGATCACAGTGGTTTATATTTTCGGAACTGTTTTCGGCGCACTCTTCTATGGTATTTTTTCAGGTGTGCTCGCAGCATATACACCGCTGCATCCATTATCACTGGCGATGGCCGCAGGTGTCGGAAGCGGCAGTATGATGACAGCCGCTATCGGACCTTTAATCGCATCATTTCCAGAACTTGAATCTCAAATTGTTGCATTTGCCGGGGCAAGTAATCTATTGACCTATGCGACAGGTTTATTTGTCAGTATTTTCATAGCTCTACCGGTTGCAGAAAAACTTTATAAAGTATTTTGGAAAATGCGTGGAGGGGAGAAATAATGAGAAATATAGGAGAATATTTTTTACTCATGTCAGTCGTAGGGATTGTTGCATTCATCGGAAACTGGGTCGGTTATGACATTATCTCTTTTGAAGCCGTAATCGGAATGCTTATCCTGATACTTATTGTGCTATCCGGATTCGTGCTTAAGAAAATTATTCCTTTGAATATTCCGAGCGTGGTGTATGTAATTGCGATAGGTATTCTTGCCTCTGTACCTGAACTGCCCTGGGGCGGGTTCGTCGTTTCCATGACACAGAACATAGAACTGCTTGCAATCGCAACACCGATACTCGCTTATGCCGGAATTGCCATCGGCAGATCCTGGACCGATTTCACCAAAATGGGATGGAGAGCAATGTTAGTCAGCTTGCTTGTGCTTACAGGTACCCTGCTCGGCTCTTCCATCATTGCGGAAATCATCCTACGTTTCCAGGGCATCATTTAAACAGATATAAATAAAAACCTCTCAGCAGTTATTTATACTGCCGGGAGGTTTCCTCTTTTTCATCCAAACCAGTTATACAATCCAAATCTGTAACCCCAGGTTTTCACAAACTCATTCAGCCAGATGGTTCCTGAGTTTTCTCTTTCATACCATCTTTCATTGGATAGATTCATCGCACTGATATAATTGAAGGTCATCTTTCCGTCATTCAATCTGTCGAATGCGAGTCTCGTCCTTTTGATATGATAATCATTCGTAACAATCAGGGCGGAGTCGAAACCTTCTTCTTCCATGATTTTAACGGATTCCTCCGCATTTGTATGTGTACTGCTGGAATCCTCTTCAATCATAATATCTTCTTCGTCTATGCCGTAATGTCTGCCGATGGTCATCAGCTCTTCTGCACTGAATCTGTCACCCACCGGTGTCATGATGACTGTATCGGCATAGCCCGCCTGATACAGCTCAGCAGCCTTATCCACCCTGCCCTGATCACCGCCGCCGAGCACGACAATCACATCGCTGTCGACAGGATCATCCGTATAGTTATGGTAGAAACTGTCCGCAATGATGACGCCGAGTAAAGAGATGAAAAGCAGCATGATGACGATATAAAGTTTACTGTTCATCCGTTTCCACCATCTTCATGCCGTTTTTATTCTTTTTATTGTAACTGACGATGACTCCGTCCGCTTCTTCCACCGTTTCCACTGTCGCCGGCGTTTCTTGGTGGCGGATGGTTTCAAGGAACGTCTCTCCGTCATAATAGGCGATGTACGTCGGATAGTTCACTTCATACGCCTTCTCCGGATGATACGGTATGAACTGAGACTGCACCATTGTGTTATCATTTTCCTGCTGGCCTTCATAGTTGATCCAGCTGTCGTCGACACTGTTCACTTTATTGATTAAATTATCCGTTGTGGATTCTTCTTGGCATGCACTTAAAGTGATGAGCAGCGAGGACACGAGCATTAGTCTGAACATTTGATAAAACACACATTGTCCCCCTATTGTTTAATGTCAGTTAAATAATACAACTTACAATCGCTTAAAATCAATTGAAAGCAATTATCTGAGCAGGAGAATGGCGGCAAAGAAAATGATTGCACCAATCAATATCTTTTCAAGCAGTTTATCCGGTAATACGCTCGCATATTTCCCGCCTAAAAATCCACCTGTGGCCGAACCGATGGAAAGAGCAATCGCAAAATCCCAGCTGATCAGTCCGTTCGCAATGAACACGAATGTCGAAACTGAAATATAGATGGTCACCACAAGCACTTTAAGCCCGTGCATTTCCGCCATCGGTATTCTCGGCACAAGTGTAAGGAGCGTCAGCATGATGAAGAATCCCACACCCGCCTGCAGTGCCCCACCGTAAATGCCAATGAATATGAATGCGATGAATAATAAAATGATCGATGTCGTCTGATTGAACTTCTCTTTGATAAAACGCTGCGGCTTGATGATCAGCAGCACCGCAAAGATGATCATGAATGTTGCGAGCAGATTATCAAACGTGCTTTCCGCGATATCCACCGCGATCTGTGCACCGTAGATGGAAGCGATCGTCGTCGGCACAGCAAGCGTGAGTCCAAGCTTCCAGTTCAAGTGACCGCTTTTCTGAAACTGATACATTGCAAAGATATTTTGAAATAGAATCGCAATCCTGTTTGTCCCGTTCGCCACATTCGACGGCAGACCGAAGAATATCAGCAGCGGCAGAGTCAGCATCGATCCACCGGCTGAGACGATATTGATGAAACCGACGCCGATACCGACAAGCAATATCGCTATGATTGGTAATATATCCATTGAATTCGCTTCTTTCTAATCTATATATTTCTCTACATCATATCAAAATTTTAATGAATAAAAACTGATTTCTTAAAACTTATTATATTCACACAAATTTTGTGTATAATCTATGTTATCCATTTCATTCAAATGGATAACAAAATAAAGACCAGAATATAAGTTAAGCAATAAAAGGGGATTATTTATGAGTTGGTATATCGTTTATTTCGTTTTATATTTCATCTTCATGTTGGGTATCGCATTTTGGTATTTCAAACGTATCAATACATATGAAGATTATTTGATCAGCGGCTGAAATACCGGTTTCTGGAAGATTACAGGCACTGTAATCAGTACGTTTTGCGGTGCTGCCGTATTTATCGGCTGGGTCGGCCTCGGATTCACCGTCGGCCTGTCCGGTTACTGGAAGTTCGCATTCGTAGCAATCATATTCTCTTTAATACTGATTATAGGATTCGCAAAACCGTTACGCCGCCAGAAGCTGATCACACTCGCGGATTTATTTACAAAACGGTTCGGCGGTAAGGCAGGGATCATTCCATCCGTCCTTTCAGCCTTCATCTATTCTGTGCCGACGACTGCCCTGCAGCTGGTCGGTATGTCTACAGTATTCAACATCACTTTGGATATCACCCTGCCGGTGGGTATATTCATCTCATTTGCAGTCATTCTGATATTCACAGTCATCGGCGGTCTGCCTGCAACAATATTAACGGATGCCATTCAGTCGATCATCATAATCATCGGTGTCGTCGCACTGGCAATTGTTACCGTCACTCATGTCGGCGGACTGGGCTCATTGTTCAATGCAAGTGAACCGGAGTATATAAACTTCACCGGCCCGGACGGACTTGGAGAGATTATGCTCTATGCCTTATCCGTTGGCCCGTTTTATCTGGTCTGGCAGTCCACTTGGCAGCGGATATTTGCTGCAAAAGATGAAGATACGGCTGTTAAAGCAAATTCATTAGGCTTTATTATCGCCGGACTCATTTCATTCCTGCCATTTTTAATCGGACTTGCTGCACGTCAGTTTGTACCTTTGGATATGCACCCGGATCTGGTCTTCTCCTATGTCACGGATTCACTGATGGCAAGCCCGATTGGCGGTATTGTCTTCCTTGGATTACTCGCAGCATTGATGACCGGGGCGACTTCATTCATATTACAGGGCAGCAGCAACCTGACGGTCGATCTGTATCAAAACTTCATCAACAGGGACGCAAGTCCGAAAACGATGCTGAAGTCTTCAAGAATATCAGTGCTGATCATCACTGCGCTCGCCTGCCTCTTTGCATACAGCATAGAAGATATCGCAACGACTTATCAGTGGGCACTCAGACTGACTGCGACGATCACCGTCTTCCCATTCCTTTCGGTCATGTTCTGGAAAAGAGTGACAAAGACAGGCGTTCTGACGAGCATGATCGGTACGGCCGTATTAGTATTAGCGTATCCTTTCCTGCCGATCGGCATGGACCATGCACTATTCGGCTTCATCGTTTCTTTCGTACTCCTTGTGGGCGTGAGCCTGCTCACTAAACACGCAGCAAGTGAAACCGTGCAGGCGGCTTACTTTGAAAAACTCGAAAATCCTAACGTAAGGGAGAGATAATCATGACACAGGATAAACTGCTTAAAAATGGCAACATCATTGATATGGTAAATGACGTTCCTTATACAGGAGATATTCTCATCAAAGACGGCATCATCGAAGATATCGGCAGCATAGAAGCGGATGAAAACGTAGATGTCATCGACTGTACGGGTAAATACATCATCCCGGGTTTTATAGATACCCACAGCCATCCGCTGCTCTTCGGCCTGTATGAATCACTCGTTGATCTGACTCCTGAGACCGTGAAAAATATTGAAGATATCAAACTCGCCCTGCGTGTCGCTATCCAGAACACACCAGCCGGAGAGTGGATTGTCGCCCAGGGCTACAACGAACTGGAACTCGAAGAAAAAAGGCATATCACCCGGCAGGAACTGGATGAACTAACGACCGGCCATCCGGTCTATATCAGGCACAGTTCCGCACATATGGGCATCGCCAATTCAAAAGTGTTTGACATTGCTGGTATTGATAATAAAACACCGGACCCACATGGGGGCTATTTCAGCAAAACCGATGGAACACTCGACGGTCTTGTATTCGAGCTCCCGGCGATGGAGAAGATCATCCCCCATCTGCCGAAACCGACAAAAGAGGATATGGTACAGGCATTGAAAACAGCCGAAGACATTTATTTATCCAAGGGCATTACAACTGCGACGGAAGCATGTGTCGGACTCGCTCAAGGGTCGCATGATTTTGAAGCGTACATGGAATATTTCAGGCATGACGGCATCCTCAACTTCAGATTGATGATCGACTATCAATTATTGCTGACAATGCCGGAATTCAAAGGCAGAACATTCGATGAAATCAATGAATTCATCAAAACACGATCAAACGGACGATGCGTCCTCGACAGCGCAAAATTCTTCCAGGACGGCTCGCCGCAGCTGCACACAGCCGCGCTGACCAAGAATTATCATGATATAGATGAAAAAGGTGAAACCATCCTGCCGCAGGAAAAACTGGAAAAACTGTATGTACATTTTGCGGAGCTCGGATTTCCCCTCACCACACATGCCAACGGCGATGCCGCAATCAAATCCGTCATCAAAGCCTATGAACACGTCAATGACAACTGCGAAGGCTATACGAAGACGAGACGGATCGAGCATATCCAGACCGGGGAATACGGGGATATAAAAGCGATGAAAGAAGCGGGCATCGACGGATCATTCTTCATCAACCACGTGTATTATTACGGCGACCAGCACTATGAAAAATTCTTCGGCCCTGAAAGAGCTGAACACATCAGCCCCGCCAGATGGGCCGAAGACATGGACGTCTTGTATACACTCCATTCCGACTGTCCTGTCACTCCCATTTCACCGATGGATAATATACGGATAGCCAATGAGCGCAAAACCAAAGGCGGCAGAGTGCTTGGTGAAGATATGAAACTCAGCAGACTTGAAGCATTAAAGTCGATGACCATCAATGGAGCGAAACTTAACGGGACCGAACATACCAACGGCTCTATCGAAGTCGGCAAAGATGGGAAATTGATTATATTGGCCGATAATATAATGGATGCCGATACAGAAATAAATGATACTTTGATACTTCAAAGAATATGATCACAACAATAAAGCCCGGAATTACAGGTTATATGTAATTCCAGGCTTTAAATTTTTCATCCTAGTCTTCTTCCAGCAACATCAAGTCATTCATATCATCAAGGTTATAAGTAATATTGATGAAATTCGCATCCGGAACATTTTCAATATATCCTTCGTCTTCCACTGAATGGATTTCAAGGAATTCACTGTCGTTGTAGTATGCGATGTCTGCCGACTGGTTAATGACATATTCAGAAGTGTCATCGTAGGCAATTCCGCGGGTGGTTGCCATATCATTCATTTCAGTAAAGGCACCTTCTTCATTGATTCCCTGGTACATGAACAAATCCTGATCTGTAAATTCTGATGTATCAAGTACCGCTTCACCTTCAACAGATGCAAAGTCAAACTCATCATAAGAAGCCTCTTCTGATGATTCTGTCCCTTCATCCGACTCAGAATCTGATCCACCGTTTTGTTCTTCACTTTCTTCTTCTTCAGGTACGCTTTCCTGACCCGCTTCAGCCTCTTCCAGCGCTTCATCGATGAATACCATCGCATCTTCATTATTTTGATTGAAGCTCACCCTGACATGCGTCGCTTCAGGAACCGATTCAATCAGAACGGGCATATTGTCCACATACAGATTGGTCTGGATGAACTCGTCCTCATTGTAATAAGATATGTACGCAGGACGAGTCAGTGAATAATCCGATCCATCATCATACTCGATGAAATCTGAAGTACGCATCTCCGCGTTTTCAGATTCCTCGCCGTTATAGTTGATGTAATAGCCCTCCTCAATCTCCGCATCATTCAGAAGAGAACCATCATCGTTTCCACCACATGCTGCAAGTACAAATAACACCGGTATTGTAAGTAAAATTCTCATCTTATTGTTAATCATGGTACCCTCCAACCAAAATTTAATATGTTACAAAATCGAAAATAAAATATCCCTTTCTAACCCCAGCTTGTAATGATAAAAATTACGAATCTATAGCTAAACAGAAGATTAATCAAAAACAGTCGAAGGAATGTGTTTTTTCTAATAGATTAGTAAATATAGATCTATCACTCAAAGCCACTACAAATTATAAGATTCTACGAATTTTGATTAAGTGAAATATATGAAACAGGATTACCAAAACTTACAATTTCAGCTGATTTTAACATTGTTAAATCATCAACTTTCCACGTATGACTATCAACATTAACATCCCTGTATACGCACATTTCGAATGGGTGACCGATATAAACTTTCCCGCCAATTTCATTCAATTTTCTCAAAAAATCACTATCAACAGCCTTTGGGATATTACTAAATTTCAATTTCTTAATTATTTCTGCTTTTGCCATAATAGTTGCTCCCATGATAAAAGTATCGAATGTGTAATATCTATCTATATTTCTTCTTGCCACTATATCATCAGCTTCAAAATAGTAAAACCCATCTGTCTTCCCAACAACTTCTGAGTCACTATACATTAAGGCTAGCCATTGATCAAAAAGATAGTAATCAAGATACATATCATCATCATCTACTTTTGCTATTACTGGCTTTGTACTCGAATCTAAACACTTATTCAGGCACTCACCTAATGTTTTCTTGGCAGTGACATACATGATATTAAGTGGATGTACAGATTTTTCTTGATATGCTTTTTGTTCTTCAGGAGTTAGTTGAAAACCATGTGTAACTAAATTAATTTCCAAAGTAACTTCTTTTTGTTTATTCATTTGATCGAGATAATAATTCAGTTTGTTTTTTCTATTAGTTGAAGTAATGACACTTATCTCCGGTTTAATCTTTATTTCTGATTTACTTTTAAGAAAAGTAAATAGATTTTCCTTAAGTAAAAACGTATTGGATTTCATTACTTGCCTTTGTCCATATAATGCTTGTTTTAAACTGTAAGTGTTATTATTTACTAAAATTCGCAGTTTTGATACGTTATTTTTATCATCTTTCGAATTATATCCGTGCTCAGGATTATAACCAAAACTGTAATCAAAGATAACGTATGTACTATTTAGAAACGCTATTTTCTCTATATAATTTAAAACAATTTCATCTATTTTCGACGTCTCACATATATATAAAATCTTAGCTTTTTTTATAAAACTAAATAATTTCAACAGTATCTTTCTACTTAAACTTTCTTCAGAGACTATTGAAAAGTCAGGGTCAGTTTCTTTATTATAAGATTTAATTTCTTTTGACGCTATTAACTTCCCAACATTAAAATAAATAATATCTTTATTTTTTTGAGAATTAATGGGATTATATTTTTCTATATCTAGCACGATAGGAACGTTCAATCTGCTATTAGAAACATAATAATTATCAGCCTGCGGATTTATATTCAATTGAAATGCATACTTGAACACTTTACTCACAGGATGGGTGGTGTTTTTTAATACTACTAAATTTATATTATTCTCATTTAAATATTTAACAATATTTATCCTGCTTTTTTTATACCAGGCATGGTCAATTTCATAAAGTTCATTGTCTATAAAAACAGTATCTATATCATACAACTCAATTTCTTCTACATAATTCTCAAAAGTTAACGGCTTAGCATTAAAAGAATATTCTAAAAATTGCTCACTAAGTAATGTAGTAATAATTCCTACACTATTATCCGTTCGAAATTCTGACCAATCTCTATATTTCTTAACCTTTTTATCTTCCAAACTTTTCCCTCCATTGATATTTATTTAATATAAACTTTTATCATTTCTTTAATAGTATCATAATCTATGGATAGTATATTTAAATAATAAAATAGGTTAAAATATTCATATAGTGTTTATAATTCACTATAATTACATAGAGGTGATATTTTGAATAATAGTGATAAAATGGAAAATAAGAACAATTATTTAGATTATATTTTTGCGGTTGATCAATTAGGTGCTGTAGGTGATGGAAAAGCTGATGACACTAAGCCAGTCGAAGAAGCTATTCAAAAAGCTTTAAAAGTTAATGGCACTGTTATGTTGAGTCCAGGTAAAACCTATAGAATTACTAAAACACTTGCATTTAAAGGCGGAAATAGATCTGTAAAAATCCAATCCAGCGGTAGTGGACCAGGAAAATCTAAATTTTTATTCGATGTAAAAAAAGGAGTAGCCTTAAATTTTTCTGGAGAAGCAGCTGGAAGTTCAAAAACTTTAATTAACAATGAAAAAGCCGGTTCTAAATTTATTTCATTAGATAATATGAATGATATAAAAACAAGACAATTATGTGAAATAAGTTCCACTAAATCTTGGTATCATGACCCTAGACCGCCTGCAAATCCGCCATATAGATGGGTTGGTTATAATATCGGTAAATTGATTGATGGGACAAAAGATACAATAATTTTACCTCAAAATTTCAATCCAAAACCAGAAGATGTACCAGGCAGACACTTTACAATATTAGATGGAGAAAATAAAGGTTACTCAGCAACGGTTACAGAGTACAATGGTGAAACAAAAAAAGCAAAATTCACTCCCGAAATGCCAAAGAAAGTTGATGGAGAAACTTCGTATATATTCCCACAAGCTTTTAAAGGTGAATTAAACGTGGTAGAACGTACTTTATCATCTAAAATAGAACTTAGGAATATACTATTTGACGGCTATCATGTAACCAAAGATGAGAGTGGTCCAGCAAAAGAAAAAGTTACAGTTAACTTATTTAACCCAGTTTCTGTTTTAATTGAGAATGTTGAATTTGACTGGGTTCCTAGTCATAATTTCAGTCAATTTGAAATGATAAGAGTTTTGTATGGTATAGATTGTATTTTTAGAAATGTTACTATTAATAATGCAAGAAGAATGGGGTTTCAAATTGAACGTTCATATAACACTCTTATAGAATCGTGCGGTGTAAGTCATTCTAATAATAATTATCTTGGATATGGGGTAAATATACAAAACTCAACTCATTCTATGATACAGAACTCTTGGTTCTGGGGATGCAGACGTGGCGTGGATTTCGACAGTGTGAGAGATTTTGGTAATGCTTATCCTAGCAGATTGGGTACTGTTGATTCATGTATCAATTACGGTGGCGGGGTCCGAGAACCTAATCGACCAAAAGAAGCCCCATGGTATCCTGAAGGTGACTGGGGAGAAACTAAAGCACGTAACTTTGGTTTTGGTAGTCATGGGCCGGCAGATCATATGACGTATAGCAACAATACAATCATCAATACTTATCGAGGTATTTTCCTTCGGGGAACCAACGAAAGAGTTATAAATAATAAGTTTATCGGGAAAATGGAAGAATGCGTTGGAATATGGTTTGGTGGCAATCATACGATTGAAGGTAATGAATATATCCATCCTTCTATGTCTGGAGAGCTCGATTTTAATGAAAATTATAGAGAAATTCTGAACTTTGATGGTGATAATTTTATTTCTGATTTACCACAAAGGTTCATAGGTATCGCCGTTTTGAACCATGCACCGACTACTTATCAAAGGGGTTTTATCACGGTAAGAAATAACATAGCAAGAGGAATGCGTAAAGAATTCTTCTATCATCAATGGAGCGCAGGTAAATTCATGGAAGATATCTCACTTGAAAACAACCATGTCCTCATATGGCCAGAAAATGAAGATGATGTCGTTCATTTTGTGAATAGCAATCATTCCGGAGAAATAAGAAACTTCTTGGATAAAGACAATTATATTAATGTAAAGAGCGGTAATTTCTATTCATATAGAACAAGAAACCAATTGACAAAAAGCTGTACTATCATACCTGGAGATTCAGAGAAACGCGTATGGTCCAAAAGCAACAAGGATGAGATAAGAACTGAAACCGGTTTTCAACTCTCTGAAGTTCCACAGTTTAAACAAGGTGCTCAATTAGGGTATATATCTGTCAGACCTTATTCAAAAATGAGTGCGTTCCATTGTCAGTTTGAAGGTAATGTCAACCGGTCTAATAATGAAGGACGAGTTGTTGTTGCTCTATTCCGTGGATCGACCTGCATTTCATCTAAATTAGTTTACTGTCCAGGTAAAAATATACCTGTAGATATCTCATTCTATTATATTGATAAACCGAAAATGGATAAAAAAGTAACTTATTCTGTCAGAATCGGGAGTGCAATAGAAGATGAGGACGAAGTGGTGGTGAACCATAAAGATTTCAGTTTAGGAGGCACTACTGGGGCATTACTTACTATTAGAGAAATTTAGGTTTCAAAACTGTTAATCAAAATCATAACCTATGGGATAAGTTAATAAATTCCTAATATAATTTCAAATTTATTATGTTTCAATTAATTTAAGATAAGACTTTATGAAAATATCAGAACAGGTTCTAATACCATTTATGGTATTAGAACCTGTTTTATTATAATTCCATGGGGATTATCTAGAGGGCAACTGTATAATTCTTATTATTAAAGGCGATATTTATGATATCATTTGCCCTTAAAAGGTATAGATTCCCAACTAGCTTTTCATCATAAATCGCTGTCATAAATACACTTTCCTCATTGGTCGCATATTCAAATTGCAATTGGTTCGTTTCAGTCGCTTTACCAAATCCGGTGGTATTTAATGCTACCGGCTTATTTTTATCGCCTTTCACCACTTTGAAAGAATCTATATCGTTAAATTGTTTTACGGAAAGTGTCTCTTCATCCACATTAAGATTTATCTTACTCTCAAGTTTGTCAACCTTTACATTTCTATCAAGATTGAAATTTTGGGTAAATCTCAATTTATGCTTAACGCTTGTATCCACATCATCAATCAGTATGATAAGATTACTATCTTTGAAAACAATGACAGTTCTGGATAATTTCGCACTGCTGCCTGTATAATCCCCATTATATCCCCGAACAATATAATAGTCGGAGCTTTCAAAATAGTGTTCCAATGAAATTTTCCGTGTATATCTATTGCTTTCCTTAATATTGTAATCGAACTCTTTCAAGTAGAAACTGCTATGAGCTTCTTTGGAAATCATATACTTTCTAATTTTATGCTTGCTATAGTTATATGGACCTGGGTCCACAAAGAAATCTTTTTTATTATAATTTAAGGTTATGCTTAAATCATCTTTGTGTTTATGAACTTTTGTACTATAACCACATATATATGTCAAAAATAATGGGGTCGGAGATTCTTGCTGGATGATTGATATTCCTGCTTCTCTATCATAAATGCTGGAATACTTTTTCTTTATTTTCTTATAGCTGTTGCCAGTATCACCAATACTGGTGATTTTCTTATTTGGACGCACTATCAATGCAGAATACTCTTTGGCCAATTTCATATACTCGAGAATATGATTACCCAATGACTCATCACGGTTGTTTAAATACATTTCAATTTCTTCGTACATTCTTAATACCATATTATGGTATTGCGGTGAGTTCTCCAAGTGTACGCCTTTATGACTGAAATTAAACCAAAAGGTGTTTAATGCCCGAGCTACTCCTTTTTGCTTGTAATTATCATCATTTAACACATTGCCCAAGACCATCAAAGATCTATCCATCATCAATCCATGATTATTCAGTTTATGCAATTTATCATTCATTAATACTTCGCCATGCTTCTGCAAAGTATTTTTAAATAATTCATAATCCAACTGCTCACCAATATTTTCAGATATAAAAATAAAATGAATTAAAGCTTGAGTTCGATTCGCAGTTGTATGATCATACCAAATCATTTTGTTATCAGTTGGCTCCTCTGAAAATTTCAACCATGAAAAAATAATCTCTTTGGCTTTATCATAATATTCTTTTCTGTTAGAGTTTTCATATTCCAACAATAATTCGACACAAATTCTCAAAGTGTGAATATACAAAGTATAGCTTTGACCATACTTTTCTTTTTTTATTTCATACCATATATCTTCATTGAATTCAGTTTCATCAAAACCGGGAAAAGGTACGATTTTATTATTCAATGCTTTATCTGATAACTTCTTTGATCTCTCCGAGTATTCTAATAGTTTAAATACATCTACTTCTTTTACATCAAATTTTTGCACCGTCATTTTTAGGCTCCTATTTATATTGACTTAAATATTCATGATCTACTCAATAACTGAATAGGGACTTGTACATAATACCTCCCTATCAAATTTCTCCACGGTATAAACCTCTTTAATATTGCTTATTTTTAAACGAGAGGCCCGCTCCCACGATTGAGATACAGTGGTTTTTAAAGCAACAACTCTTATTTCTAAGACATCCCCTTTTATAAGATTGAATATGGAAATGTTGTTGTTGTATTGCCAGAAAGCTATATCCTCTGATAAGACTAATTTTTCGTTCTTATAAATTTCATATTTTAAATAATTTTTCCCTTTTTTGACAGAATAGGCATTAATCAGATCTAAAGTGATAAATCCTTTTTCTTCATCGAATATCCATTGGATTGAAGCATAATTCCCAGCTTCTATATAATTTTTTGGAATATATAAGGTATGATTGAAATTTGCCACATCATGTATCTTTTGGTCATTATCATCATGAATACTAAATGATGGCACTTTAAAATCAGGTAATTCCATAAGACTCTCTTCTTTTTGCTTTTCTTCATACATGTTTTGGAGTTGATTTATGCCATAAAAATTCAGTATGGGAAGGTTTCTATTTATCAATTCTTTAGTAATATAATTATTTATTCTGTCCTTTAAGTCAAACGACAGCGCTATACAATATAAAACCCTCAGATTCACTGGATTCAAAGAATCAAAGGCTACGTCACTCTCATTAAAAACCTCTGCATGAAATCTTCCTGTTCTGATTTCCCAGTATGCCAAATCAAGTCCGTGATAACCTTCCACCTTCCCATCATAATTATATTTTTTAATTTCTTTTTTTAAATAAGTAAGCAGCTCTTTTGAAACTTCTTCTGATTTTTTCAGTCGCAAGTTAGATATGAATTTCTTTAGTAGAAATGACTCATCTCTTTCTTCATTCAATGAAAGATAGGGGGACTTTAAAACTGCACTGGCATTTCCCCTGATATGGAGTGCATAATCATCCTTACTAAAATCAAGATAATGCGGAATCAGTTTTCTTCCATGTTCGACGATGGTATTACTCGCTAAAATATGATTCAGTTCGTCAGAGACCTGTTTTTTATTGTCACTTAAATAGAAAAATGTATGATCAATTGGTAAATGTTCTATCAATTGATTTACCAAAATTTTATCTTCTTCATACCTTGTTGAAAAGTTGTTCTTTTTCTTAACCTTCTGTTGACTTAATGTATATGTAAAAAATCGAATTCTATCAAAATGCTCTTTACTGATTGCAAATGATAATCGGCTATCATAACCGCCAGTTATAGAATGAACAATATTAGGATAGTTATCAAAATAATAATTTAATTGTTTTCTGATTATCTTTTCAAATAAGACAACTTTTTCGTTAGTCGATAAATGAGTAAAAGGATTTGCTTCTCTAGGAAAATATCTTTTTATTTCTTTTTTATTTAATTCCAATGTATGGTTGGGCAACAAACCATTCACATTATCATAAGGTGTTCTAGTACTGATTTTCGGCAAATTTTTAAACTGAGCTACTAAATTATCTTTACTGGTCTCCTGATTATCAGCTATCAGTTTGACATGTGAACTTACAATATCATTATCCAATGAGTAATATATGCTTCTGGTGCCTGCTGCATCATTATAAAAATTGATATTGTGACCATCACCCACTATGATTACATACCTGCCTCCCAAATAATCTAACATATTTAAAAATTCACTATAATCTACGAAGTATTTCTCGAACAGTATTTCTATCAATTTTTGGTTGCTGAATGAATGTTCAGGATGTGCATAAGTATAGTGACCGTAAATTATTATGAATTTCCCATTTATTTGTTTATGATCAGCTTCCAAAATCCAGTCATAATAAAAGAAATAATCATCATTTACTTGAATTTTTCTAAAATTATCAGGCGCATTTTCTAACATGTTTTTGGAGAAAACGAACCCATAAGGATACATTTGTATTTTTTTCATCACTATCACCCCTCGCTTGCCCATTTTCTATTTTCTTCCAGAGACACAATCATCATTGGACTGAATCACAGATGCGTCACAAAAATCCTTTCACCAGATCATAATTAATATAATTTCTATAAGGCAAGTATAAAGCTATGATTTTTTTTAGAATATCATTCGCTTTAGCTTTTTCAACCTCATCGTTAATCTGATGATATTTGAATAAATACCAACTTCTGAAATAACTATTGAACTTGATTTCCATGTAGTAATGAATCAAGTCTTCATCCTCTAAAAATTCGATCCTTTCTTTTTCCACCTTATAAAATTTATCAAAGAATCGACTGCTGACTGTGTTCGTCACCGATCCTTCTACATATGCATAATAAGAATGGATATTATGATTTATAACTTTTACTTTCCTACACTTTAAAAATAACTGCTGATAAAATAAAGTGTCCTGACCTGCTGCACCTTCTACCATGCTCAAATTATTCTCTTCAATAACTGATTTATTTACTATTAATGCCTGAATACTTTGTACTGTCAACTTGCTCTCAATTAAAGCACTTCTTGTATCTTCAATCACATCATTTTCTACTTTGGAAGAAACTTTCCTAAAATAATTGATTTCGTTCCGTCTAAAATTATCTTCACGTACAATATTCCCAACAACCATATCCAAAGAATAATCACTTAATTTTTCTTTCAGCAACTTACTGAAGCCATCATCAATCGCTTCATTATCTGGATCCAGAAAACTTATTAAGTTACTACTGGCAATCTTCATTCCTTCATTTCTTGGTCTGGAAGCACTGCCTGATCCTTTTTCAAAGCGTTTGTATACAATTTGAGGATAATTATACAATAATTCATCAATGATTCTTCGGGTTACTTTGTCGCTGCTCCCATCATCTACAAAAATAATTTCTATATCACTGAAAATCGATAACTTTAACATACTTAAAAAGCATTTATATTTCAGATATACCCCATTATTATGGATGGGTATGATAACCGATAGATTGGGGTTGTTACTGATATTCTGTTCCCTTTGATATATCGGTATTACATAAGGTGTGTCATTACTGGATTTTATGTAACTATTATTATAGCTCACGGTCTCTTTACCTAAAAAAACAATAGGAAACATTAAAGTTTCTTCCAAGTTGTGCAGATTATCATCAAATTTACATATATAATTTGAAGTATCACCCTGCCTGATATAAATCTGATCGTCAAAGTATTCATTTGTATCCGTCAACTCTGTGGGCACTATTATCGTTTCATCTGTTAAATCTTTTAAAATATCCTCTAAAACATTGATGAATGTGTAGTTAAACATCACTTTATTTCTATTTTCATTCAAAATATCAAATGCAACGCTGTGTTCCAAAGGTTCAATGATATTCAGTTTATTATTGAAGCTTAAAATCACGGAAGGCAATATATTGTTGACGATATAATTATAATTTGTGAATACCACTTTAGAATTAGCAGCATACATCAAGATGGTTTTAATCGGATCATGCTGGTATGGCTGATTATGATAAACATAGACATAACTGAAGTCATAGTCACTGAGTTTGAAGTCCGACTCCTTGATCACATGGATATCCGGATCATTAAATTCCATCAAATTGGATTTGTCATTGATAAGTATATAACTTTGATCAAACTCTTTTAATCTCTTTAGAATATTATTTAAGTTTAACGAGTAACTTCCGCCATCACCTTTGTTTTCACCAATTGTTCGCAAATCTATCAGAATGTTGTTATGAATAGTATTTGAATAATTTACTAATGCTGACGGTAAAAGAAAATCATTAATAGAAAGTGTTTCGTACTTTGATAATCCGTCCTTCAACTCTGAATAATCAACAGGTCCTGTATACACTCGAACTTCATACTTTTTAATAGTCTCTCGAAAAAGATCAAACCATTTTTTATTAGTAATTATATGTACCATCTGAACATTATATTCTGAAGCCAATTCACAAGACTGACGATATTCTTCCAGAAATGACTGTAAATCCTCTTCTTCCACAGTTTGGTCAGAAGGCTCGCTCAATAGCATCAGAGCAGATGAAGTCTCAAGCTCGTCGGATTTAATGTTTAACAGATTTAATTCCTTTGAAAAAATAGTCTTTTCCAAAGTGTAAATATTAAGATTATTCAAGAAAGCATTCATTTTAATAATCGGTATATCATATAAAGATGAAATACCTTTAAAATTATAATCAAAAAACTTACCTAATTTCATTTAATCACCCGTTATCTTTATGGACAAGCATAGAAAAATCATTGTCGAATCTAAGATTTTTATATACAGAATTTTTAAAGTTTTCATACTCTCTCTCTATGTCTTTCAAATTATGGATATTGTCGTTAATGGATCTTACATTATCCAATAACTCCAGTGCCTCTTCATTGCCTGATAATTCTTCAATCAGTTTCCCAACCACAATCTTTTCATCTATAGGAAAATGATCATACTCAACCCAATAATTCGTGCCTTTATACCTTATTCTGTATTTGTCGGTACCTTCCAGATAGCTGATGATTTTTACCTCTGCTTCTTTCTGGATTGTCAATACTTCTTCATTAAATTGGCTTGTTTTATATAATTTGGATCCAGGCATCAGGGTTACTTGTATATCCTCAAATTCATTGTTCAAAAAATTCACATCTGAAATGTTAACTACAAGTCCTAAAGTTTTGGCACCAATTTTATTGATTATAAGATGTAATTTGTCATGCTGTTTGAATGCGTAGTATATTTTCAACAGCTTGTCATCATATTCAGTGAGATTAATGTTTTCTTGGAATTGAATTGATGCATCGATATCGGCTGATTTAATTTTCGCAAACAAATTGGGCAACCTGTATAACCTTATGGAATCATCTAAAGATGTATAACCTAATTCGCCAGTGGGCATTTCTATTTTATGATAATATATTCCGTTTTTTACTGTTATTTGATGTGATTTTATAATTTTTTGGTGGAGAGACTGAGATAAGCCACTCACTGCTTTACTCGAAATATCAGAGTAAATGAATTGGTTTTCCTCTTCTAAAAAAAGAAAGGTCTTATCTCTGAATATATCCAAATTCTTGTTGATCAAATTTGTTACGTATTCGTTAATCAGAACTATCACCTGCCTTTAGAGAATGTAACATAATATTCTTGAGTTTTGCTTTTCCTACATTCTCCAATTTGAAAGTTAATCTACAACTTTCTTCACCATTTCTAAATATGATTTTGGTTGAATTTTCGATTATCTCATGTAAACGTGTTTTTTCAACTTGGTTATAAAATACCAAAAACGGTCTTATTGATATGCCATTTTCTTCATAGTTTAGACTTAAATAATAATTCATGTCAGAAGTACGTTTAATCAGTGGGTTGGCAGGTATTTCATTAAAATTATTATCTAATGTCATATAAGACACATAAACTTGTTTATGTGAATGAGGAGATGCTTGGATTAATAAACCACCCTTTGAACTCTCAATATCAATTTCTTTTCTATTATTATAAAAAAGACCCTTATCAACGGATAAACTGCTTTTTTCTGCAAAGTTAAAAGGGAAGTATTTTTCAATAATATCACCGTGCATATTATCATATATATTTTTTTCAGCAACTTTTTCAAAGTTCTTTTTATAGATTTTCAGATTCACGATAAACACCTCATCTCTTTTTCAATAATTGTTGATAATATTTATGATAATCGTTCAGTTTATTATCAAGTGTAAAAAAAAGTGATGTTATTAAACATTCTTGGAGCGTGGTGGGGAAATGATCTTCAATCGCATAGGATATATCAACATTATCTTCATCTATCCAAATATCTTTGCCACCCAAGTGAAAACGGATTTTTCTTTCTTTAGTTAAAATATATTTGGAATTGAAAGTCTTATCCATATCCTGGATCTCTTTGAATGGTTTATTCAAATTTGCATCCATAAAAGTTTGGCATCTTCTTTTTAAACTGAACTCCGTTTCGTATTTATACAAATGATCCAACTCTTGCGGTGGAAAGAAACCTAATAATGAATTTTGATAGATCAGCCCTTCATACACTACGTCGTTAAAAAAAGAATAGAATGTAGAATACACTATCTTACCTTCATGTATGACTGAATTATCTTCTAAGTGTATATTCATTGCCTCATTAAACTCATTTTTTAATATACTATTTTCAAGAATCTTCACCTGCTCCCTTTTTTTGGGGAACAACATGATGCTGTCTTTAGGAGAAAAATAGCCTAACTTCTTATCATTTTTCTCGATTTCATAAAAATGGTCTTCGCCCAATGCTAAAATTCGTCTGACTTTAACCAGTTGAAAATTCAGATCGGATGATCTATACGTGATTTCCTGCAGATTTGTATTACTGTAAATATTTATTGTTTCCTTTTCTTTTATCAATATATAAAAAAAACTATTTAAATTATTGTTAAAAAGATGAATTTCAAACTTTTTAAAATTCATAACTTCCCCCTAGAACACTATCTTCCTGTGAAATTTCACTTTTCAACTCTTCGATACTATATTTCAAATCTTCGTCGTATCGAGGGGAGTATTTATCGTAAAGTTTTAAAATCTCAAGGAATATTTTTATAGATTCAATCCTGTTCTCATCAGGCACCCTGTTTAACCGGGTCAGATACCATTGTCTCACATAAGAATTGAATCGTACATTCAAGTATACATCTACTAAACCATACCTCTCTAGATATGGAAGTCGTTCTTTTTCCAATTTCAAATATTTGTTAAAGAATTTAGGAGAAACAGTGTTTGTTACACTTCCACTCACAGCAGCGTAATATACATGAATAGTCTTACTTACTCCAAGTAAACTTTTCGAATTGAGCACTAATTCCTGATAAAACATCGTATCCTGCCCAGCAGCCCCTTCAACCATTTTTATATCGTTATCTATGATCACAGATTTTCTTACAATTAATGCTTGAATACTTTGTACTCTCAACTCTGAACGTATAAGGAATTCTTTCGGGTCGGTTACCAGCGATTTGCCATCATTATTTCTTTTTAAAATATCCGTGTATTTTCCTGCATTTCTTCTATCACTATCTTCTTTAATAATATTTCCAACTACCATATCTACATCATTATTCTTTATTGAATCTAATAAGTTATGATAACCATCACCAATTGCCTCATTATCCGGATCCAGATAAGTGATATAATCCGTTGTTGCAGCTCTGACACCCTGGTTCCTTGGTTTGGAGGCACTGCCTGAGCCTGCTTCATTTTCAATGTAGACGATATCCGGGTGTCTTCTTCTTAATCGTTCTATTATTTTAACTGTAGTTTCGTCGGTGCTGCCATCATTTACAAAAATAATTTCCATCTTATTGAAACTGCTGGATCGTTTTAAACTTGCAAAGCATTTCTCTTCCAAGTATGTTCCATTATTGTGGATGGGTACTATTACACTCAGTTCTTTCTTCTGTATATTAAGCGGAGCTCCATCGTTGTTAGCGTTTACTAACTCCACATCATCCAAATTGTAACCATTACTCATCTCGTCAGTTGTATCAAAAGTTTCATAAGAATCAGCATGAAACATCGTTTTAAAATTATCCTGTACGTTATCTATATAGTTATGTGATTCATATCCATCATTTTTTGTTACAAAATCAACATCCGTATACTTAAAAGCTGTAACCATATCTTCGAGATAATATTCTTCGTATAAATAATCTTCATCAAAGAAAGTAATGTAGGCAAACTGATCTATATCGGTATCGGAAAGTTCATTCATGAGAATCATGGTTTTGTTCTTATATATTTGACGGTTAAAACTGCCTATATTATTAATGTGATTATTTTTTAATACCACCAATATTGAATCATTTTCATCAGTAGGTTTTAATCCCAGTGTAGAGCCGATTTGTTGAATTCTATTGAAAGTGGTATGTTCTTTAAAAACATTCCTAATCCCTTTAGCCTGCAATTCTCTCAAATCTTTTTCATTTGTTCTGTATATAAGGTTAAAATCCGAAGCAGTATTGACAATCCGTATATTTGGAAACATATTATTGATACCTGTGTTGTAGTTCGACAACAAGATATTTCCAAATGCCTGTAATTCATATACCCTGTTAGCGAACATCGTTTCAGAGTATTTGACAGAGTTCATATTGATACTCCAACGCAGCACTTTATGTAATTTCATCAATTTATCGTGAATTACAGGAGGCGCTAAATTTTCAAGATATTTTGAAGGGAATTGATATCTGGGATTTTCCAGTCTTAAATTCCTGTCTATTATTGTGAATGGTGCATTTGTCGATTTGATGGCATCGAATAATTTTTGAGTCTCATTCATTCTGACCGGGTATTTTGATAACCAACTTCCTGCAAAAAGTATATCGTTCTTAAATTGCTCAGCAGCTTCTCCTCTGGACCCCACCGGATTATGAATGTAGGGGTTAATACCAAACTGTAGTACATTAACATTCTTATTGCCTGTATATTCTATATAATTTTTGACGCTCTCAAGCGCGCTTGTAAAAATATATTTACAATGTAAGGCCATAGATTTAAAAAGATGAAAATTGACTGGATCTTCTTTGGAATAGAATACTGTCGGAACACCCTCTTTATTATAAGCTTCGATTAATTCAATCAAACGGTCCCGTTTTTCATTGCTTGGATGGGCCACTCCTTCCCAGGAGTTGTCAATTCCTTTCCACGTCGTAGCAAATATGACAAAATCAAAGTTTTTCACTTCTGTTTCATTCCATGATATATACTCTATATTTGCTACATCTTTAAAAGAATTGTACAGAAACTCGTCTGCAATAATTCCAATGTTATAATCCAACGGAGTAAAGTATCGACTGCCGGTGCTCATAATAATATTTTCAATCGAGTTCTGATATTTCTCTAAAGCTTTTTCCCTGCCCATATCCTGAAATTTCAAGTAATAGAAGGGGTCGGATTTAACTCTTTGTGAATAATTTTTACTATATTCATTTGCATTTATTGTTGGATCCAAATCATTGATCATTTCATTAAGTGTTGCAGCAAAGTTTTTATCCATTTCGCTTCTGTATCTGGATAGATTTTCTTCCAGTTTATTCAATTGATTACTATCCATTTTCTTCCTCCAGTTTTTTGCTTACGCTCACTGACCATCATTCAATTTCTGATTCAGTTTTCTTAATTTATCTTCCACTACATTCATTCTTGATTTGTATTTATCTTTCTGTTGTTCAAGACGGTCGTTGTAATCCTTTTTTTGTTCCAATCTCTGGTTGCTTAATCTAAGTTCTTTTAATATTTTTGCATTCTCTTTTTTCAAGCTGGCTAGCTCTTTTTTTAAATATTTTACTCTTTCATCAGAATCATCATTATCTTCATGTGTTTCTGTATGTTTATTTAATAGTCCACTATCCCTGGCCTCAATGTAAGACTTTGCTGAGAGGACTGTTTTAACAATCTCTTTGCTTTTACGCCTCTCTAAATCAACACTGTAAAAAATATCATCGATATATTTTTGCTCCAATGATCTTTCTTTGATGTTTTCAGTCAAATTGCCGATTCTATCTTCCAACCCATTTAAAGAAATCCAATAAAAATCTTTTTTGTTGATTTTAATCCTTCCCAATTTATTATTTTTAAAGATTAATATGATTTGTGGATCTTCAAAATACAGCTCTTCTGTAACGGTTTTTTTCATATCACTATTTTTAAATAGCTCTAGCCCTATAATTTCTTCTTTAGTTAATTCAATATTACACTGAATCATTTTTTCAAAATTTTTTTTTGGATGAAAGCCGAAAAACTTCTCTTTGATAAATACGCCATATAGCCAATCACCCTCGTAGTATATCTCAGATTTTATATTCAGTAATCTATTTGCGAAATGGGCTTTAAAATCCTTTTCCAACTCCATTTTCCTGTTTATGGAAGCAACTTCAAAATCTTCTTCTATAAAACGGAAAACTTCTTTTTCAAAACGAAAAATTTGTAAAGAGTCTGATAATGAAATCCAACCTAATTTTTGGTCATCATATTGAATTTCTGAATATATCTCCCCATCTATTTCTTCTTCTTGAATGACCGTGATTACACCATATAAATATTCATCTGCAGCTTTGACATTCTCACTATTATTAAGATTTTTATAAATCTTTTTCTTTTCATCTTCTATTAAGATGTACTGTTTCGGATAGCTTAACTTTTTGAGTGTTTCCATATATACTCCTAAAAATTCCGTCATTATAATAGATACCGAATAGCTTGGCTATCCGGTATAATAAATTAAAGCTTTTGTATATTACCGTACTTATAATACTTAACTTCGTTAAAACCGTCACCCATGACATTTTTCGTATCAAAGATCACTTTGTCTTTCATCGTCTCAAAGTTTGAATCCGTTAGCATTTTGAATTCACTGTGATCGCTCAGGACGAGTACCAGAGAAGAATCCTGGACCGCTTCTTCCAAGTTTTTCTCTACGAAGTCCATCTTAACATGTGGATCAAAGGCATTCACTTCTATACCTTCTTCTTTTCTGAGTAATTCATATATATCAAATGCCGGAGACTCACGGATGTCATCGACATCTCCTTTATATGTCAGACCAAATACAGTCACTTTTTTGCCACCTAATTTATCCAAAATGAATTTAGTATAATCCACGACATATTCAGGCATTGATACGTTGATGTTACGTGCAAGCTGAATTAATGGGGACTGTTCAGGTGCTTCTGAAATGATGAAATACGGATCAACTGCCAGGCAGTGTCCGCCGACACCTGGTCCCGGTGTATGTACGTTGACACGTGGATGTTTGTTTGCCATTTCAATGACTTCATGAACATTGATGTCAAGGTGATTACAAATTTTTGCGAGTTCATTTGCCAGTGCAATGTTCACATCTCTATATGTATTCTCCATAAGTTTGGACATTTCCGCCGTCTTCGCTTTAGTTTCAATCATTTCGCCTTTTACAAATGTGCCGTATACTTTCTTACCCGCTTCAACACAGGCCGGTGTCATACCACCGATGATACGGTTGTTGTTAATAAGCTCTTCCATGATTTTACCAGGTAACACACGCTCCGGGCAGTGAACCAGGTAAATGTCTTCACCAATTTTAAAACCTTGCTTTTCAAGATATGGGGCGACATGGTCATCCATCGTTCTCGGTGCAATCGTCGACTCGACAATAACAGTGTCACCTTTTTTAAGTAACGGCACGATACTTTCCACGCCTGACATTACGATTGAAATGTCACATGATTTAAATTCATCTTCCTTGTTCGGAGTCGGTACTGCAATGATATAAGCATCCGCCTCTTCAGCTTTAGTGGAAGCTTTGAATTTACCTGTTGCAAGCACCTGCTCAAACGCTGCCTGCAGACCCGGTTCTTCAATGTGGATTTGTCCGTCATTCAGCATATCCACTGCTTCCTGTTTAATATCCACTCCAACTACTTCCACACCATGTTTTGCGAACATGATAGATGTTGGTAAACCAATATAACCTAACCCAATCGTTGTTAACTTCATTTAAAAGGACACCTTACTTTCATAGAGTATAATTTTAATTATCTTTTCTTAGTATACCAAAACTTCTTATATTGAACACCTTAAATTTGTCAATATGTTTCTTCAATAACTTTTTGTCATTATTCTTGCTGTTTACTATGGTAATCGCGCTGTCTGACAACTCATATATATTGGCATAATAATTGAACGACTTCATTTCCGGCCCGACGACTATCAAAAGATCATAATAATTTGTCAACGGCTCCAGTTTACTCTTCAAATCATACTGGTTTACAGTGGTCGCAAACTCATCCTCATCAATTTCTTCGATACCTATTGTGTCCAGATCATCATACTGAGTACGTGTAATCGCCTCGCTGATATACGCTGAATTTTCCAATTGCGATATCAGTGCTGCTTTCTTCTCTGTCTGCAAATATTCGTTAATACATCCTGAATTATGATGATCCAGATTGACAAGCAATACTTTCTTCTTCAACTGTGTCAGTAAATAACCGATATGTACGGCCGATTCGATTGTCGCCTCCCTGTTATCGATTGAGCTGAACAAAACAGATTTGTAATTGCTTTCTTCCACACCGTTTTTTATCACTATGGCCGTTTCATATAAATGACTCAATGTATTTTCAGAAATCTCATTCGTTGATGTCTTACTTTGACTGCGTTGCATATTTAGCCTCCTAGAAAGTTCCTAAAGTCTTTTCACCTAAGTAATATTCAAAATCTTCATCTGTAGAGATGTTTCTGTTCAACAGGGAGACTACCAAGCCGATGATGAAACCGACGAATAGTGACAATACGATTATGAATATTTTCAGTGCATTATTTTCCATCTGATAAATGTTAGCGCCACTTGTACCGGACACTGAATATCCCTGTTCACTGATGATGTTGTCTGCCTGAGATTTTACTGCATCAATATTGCTTCTGTTGTCAGTATGTATATTCAACTGCAGTATATTGGAATCAGGCTGCTGAGTGATTTCCGCTGTCTTTACAATGGACTGGTTATTCACATTCTCGTTCAATAATGCATTCAATTCACCACTTGTATTTGGTGAAACATCACCTTCTGTTGTATAATATTCTTCGTACTCATAAGATCCGGCGGGAATCACCAGATTAATCAGTGTACCGATCACGCCAAAGATTAAAACCAATATGATGACATTCAAAGCATTCTTCTTTAAAAAGTACATAGTCAATCTCCTCTAGTCGTTATACAAATATTATTATACTATTATATGAATCATTTATAAATTAATGATACTAAATTTCGAGGTGCAATGTTAATGAAAATTGATATAATCGGAAGTAAATTCACAAGAAAGCTGACCGAGTTTAAAAACTTCCGTTTTGAAGTGAACAATATAGTTGAAGGACAGAGCGTCCTTTCTTTGTTATCTGATCCTTATGAAACAACCATGAAAGAAATCAACACCACTGATTTGAATGAAATTACTGTAGCATATCGTGATCTTAATAAATTACTATATTCCAACCTGAAAAATTCTGATTCAGAAATATTGATTGTGGAATTATTAAGTGAGTTGAACAGTGTCTCTGAATTCAATCATTCGTACTATAACACTTCTTCTCTTGAGCTTTTGAATGAGGAAGTGAAATATAGAACTTTATCAAATATCGAGAAATTCAGAGCCCTGCAAAGAAATATGAATGCATTTCTAAGATTGTTAAAGCAGTATGATAAAGTGATTTTTATAAAAATATTACCCAAAAGGGAAGAACATAAAGATTTTATAGAAGGATTATATAAAACGTTGGAAGACAACGTTGAACAAAAATTGATATTAACTGTAGAGAATGATGTTTTAGATGAAAAATTAGAAGCACCGCTTGAATTTTATAATAAAGTCAACGATGATTTAAGAAAGTTTTCCTCTGATAATTATTATAATCAATTATTATTTGATGAATCTTTGAAAAGCAATATTCTCTCAGTTTATATCAATCATGTAGAAGAAAGAGAGTATATTTATGAATTATACAAAAATGGAAAACCATTTAAATCCTCTGAACCGACTACTGAGAGATATTTTGCGTTCCAACTGGATGAGCCGGCTAAATATAGAATCAGGGTGAATCTCACCAATGAGGAAGTTAATTCAAGATTTTCTCAAACTTATGAGTATACCTCCGATAGTTATTCAGATGTAAGTATAGATAACATTGATTATGTAGAAATACCTTCAACAGCAAATATGTGGATGCTAGATGTCATTATACAGAAAAAGGTTTTTACAGGTTTAATAGGGAATCCATATAAATTTCCAGAAGGTTATGCTGGCTATGAAGTTTTTCTTCCTGAAGAAATTAAGACTGAAAAATATTTAAAACAGGAAGAATTATATAATTATGCTGTTCAACTTATTGTTGATATGAGCGAAGAAGAGTTTAGTGTTTTTATTAAAAATAATAAACAAATAAAGAAAAGAAGCTCTCTTATTTATGAGTTTTTAATATATATACACAGAACAAAACCGAGTGAATTCTAATGATTTACTCGGTTTTAACACATATAAAGTTCAAGTGTATATTACATTAGTATAATTTTGAAAAAAAGGTAATATTAATAGATAATTATGGATTAAATTTATATACTGAAGAATATCGGAGATAGTAAAAATTATTTGTTTTCACAAATTTATTGAATACTTTTTTTATAATCAGCCAATAATTGATCTATAAGATCAAAAATAGATTTTTTCGGTTTTCCCTTCCATGGATAATGATGCATCCTTAAATTAGCATTTGGGGTCACTTCTAACACAGTAGCATTTTTATCATCAAATTCACTATAAAGTATATCTACTCCTCCAGTGTTTAACCCAGGTATAGCTTCAACAGCATCCTCTGCCAGCTTTTTTAATCTATTACTCACAAGATGACTTATTTCGTAACTATCTCCACCTAAAGAAATATTAGAAGAATTGTGCAAAAACAATACTCTATCACTATCTACTATGTCATTGTATTGAAACCCCATTTTATCTAGATTATATTTTAAAGTATCATTTAGCTTTATCGGTAAATTTTTTAAATGTGGATTTGCTAATCTCTCTTTATTTTTTTGATCAATTAATTCTTTTATCGTATGCTTTCCATCACCAATGATATTGGCTGGAACTCTTAAAATAGCAGAGTTGAACTTTCCCTCAATTACCAAGAAGCGTGACTCAATCCCATTAGCCATAGGTTGAATCATCAAATTTTTTTCTAACTTCATATTTCTATAGGCTTTTTTAGCAACTGACCAGGCAAAGTTTAAATTTTCAATATCTACATTTAAAGTAATCCCCCGCCCTGCATTCAAGTTTGTTGGTTTTACAGCCATTAATTTGTCTTGGCCTTCTATATAACGTTTTGCACGATCATATTCATCTATCTTAAATATTGTTGAGGCAGTCGTCTTAATATTTTTAGACGATAAATATTTTTCTGTTTCAAATTTATCATTAGATATCTTTAATCCCTTTTCTGTTGAGGTTGATGCTCTTTGACCGCTGATTGAGGCAAATAAACTTTCATTATAAAACATCTCAATCTTTTTTTTACTTATTTTAGAGGCATCACAACCGTCAATGCCTTTAACATAAGATATAGCCAATTCTAATGTACTTTGATTGCTTTCCTTATATTTATTAGGCTTTAAATCTTTTAATTCTTCTAAGAGTATTGTTTTTAAAATAGTAAAATCCATAAATTGATCATTCCTCATTTAATAATTGCAATAACAATAAATTAAAATAATATCATAAACTATTATTCAATCAGGACAAAAAATTCTCAAGGTTATAATAAATTCAGATTTAATATGAAAATACACACAATTCCATCTGCCCATACATCGTTTTTAATAAATACATACGAGATGTTGTGGTTACTGTTAAAATTTTTCTATGACAGATAATATCAAACTGTCTTAAAGTGTTAAACGCCATAAGAGATTATAGCTAGTCTATTCAGTACAGTCTATTTAAAATCTAAACTACCAATTAAGTGTTTGACCAATGACACTTCCTACAAATAATAGAAACAATGAAAAACCTATCATGATATTTGATATAGATAATTTATTTTTTTCTATATTTACCGCATCACCTTGTTCTCTTTGTTGTTGATGCATTTTTTCTTTGTACTGTTTTTGTTCATCTTTAGTTAGTAACTTAAATTGATTTATAAATTCATTGTAATTCTCTATAACTGGTTCAACATCGTCGAATTTCTGCATTTGTCCAAATTGAATCCATACGGCTTTATTACACCATTTACTTACCTGACTAGTGGAGTGTGAAACAAAAAAGATTGTTTTACCTTGTTCCTGAAATTCTTGTATCTTAGCAAAACATTTCTCTACGAATGTTTCATCCCCCACAGATAGTGCTTCATCTACTATTAGAACATCCGGATCTGTATGAATCGCAATTGCAAATCCAAGCTTAGATTTCATACCACTGGAATAGTTTTTTATAGGTTGTTCCAAAAACTCATCCAATTCACTAAATTCTACGATATCGTCAAATCTTTCATCTATTTTCTTTTCAGTCAAGCCATGCATTACACATTTCATTCTTATGTTTTCATATCCGTTTAATTCCTGATTTAATCCAGCGTTTACCGCGATTAATGAGCTTTTTCCACGAATATCAATTACACCTGAAGTAGGTTGGTTCACTTCTGCTATTATATCTGACAAGGTTGATTTACCAGAACCATTTAATCCAATGATACCAACCGAATCCCCAGCGTCTACTTCAAAATTAATATCCCTTAAAGCAAAAAAAGGCTTTCCTTTATATAAATATCCAAAAGTAAAAAGTGATATCACTTTAGATATCTTACCTCTATTTAAATCGTATACTTTTGCGACATCCTTAACTTTGACTTTATAGGTCATCTTACCGTCACCTCTACTCTTAAAATGAGATTTTGATATATTTATATTGTCTCTTTCCTATATCGTTTAAAATGCATTCAATTTATATATAATCTACAATAGTTTTTCTAAATCTATAGTGAATGTGGACTCCTATATAAAATAAGAAGAGTGTTAGAGCCCAAAAGTAGAAGTGGTCAAAAACATCTCCATAAAACACTCCCGTTTCTAAAACAAACGCTGTTCTATAAGTCATAATCAAGTAAGCAAAAGGGTTGTAAGTCGCAATATTCTGCAATAAAGTATTTGCCTCTTCTAATGACCAAAAAATTGGACTGATAAAAAAGAACATCCTCATTACGTTTTGAAAAACATTTTTTAAGTCTCTGATAATAATAGTCAAAGTAGACATTATTAAGCCTAGACTAAATATCAATGAGACTGAAGCTATCAAAAAATAGATAAAAACAAGATAGTTCATCGGTGAAGAATATCCATTGAATAATGATATTACTACTAAAATACCAGTAGTAATTAACAACCCTCTTATACCCCCTGCGATATTTACTGTAAGTAATATACTTGACGGGAATTTCATCTTCGTAACCAACCCTATTTGTGATTGAATTGCACCAGCTGCTGAATTTACTGCTCCTGATAAAAACATCCAAGGAAACAATCCTGATATTAAGTGTACGATAAATGGGAGTCCTCCCACATCTCCACGTTCACCACGTAAACCCAAGCCAAAGACTATGTAATATAACACCACTTGAATAATTGGCATAATTATAATCCAAAGTAGACCTAGGTAGTGATTGGCATATGCTGATTTTAAATTATATTTATTTAAGGTAATAATTAATTTTCTATTGTCCCATTGTTCTTTTAATATATATAAGTGTGGTAACATCTTAATGCCTCGATTCCAAACAACTATAGTATAACCTACTGCACTACTCAATAATTTATTATAGAACTATTTTTTTGCAATGTCACTAGAAGTTGTTATTATGAATTTCTATTATAAACATTTTTCACTATCTCAGAAGTCGAATCATTCATGATAATATTACAAACATATTACTTTTTAACAGTTTCAAACAAAATATACAAATTTTTTATATAATATACTTATCAACTAGTAAGGGAGAAATATTGAATATATGAAATATAAATACCGGTTATTCGTTCCGTCTCTTGTTATGACAAGCCTATTTGCATCAACCATGCTTGTCTCAGCGAATGAAAGTGAACATAATGATTATGAGCAACAAAATATTTTCGACGAAGATTTTTATGAAATTTCTTCTACTGAACAAGAAAATCAGGTTCAGAGTGAACGTCCTACTAATCAGAAACAAACTATAGATTCAGAATCACCTGATTTTGAATTAGAAGAAAATCTTTCAGCTGAAACTGAAGAACAACCCTTAACTGAAGATAAAGAAGTAATACCTCCCAGTGAAAGCATCGAAAATAAAGAAATACATAATGAGGATTTAGAAAAGGATTTAGATACAGAAAACACTGAATCAAATTCTGTAAAAGAATCGATCGACCAAGAATTACCTTCAGAAAACAATTCTGAAAATGATGAAACTAATTCTGGTCAGGAAGAACTGTTATTAGATAATGATAGTAAAGAAATCGATTCTGAAAATGGTTATTCAAATTCTGTAAAAGAATCAATTGACCAAGAATCATCTTTAGAAAATAATTCTGAAAGGACTGAACCTAATTATAATCAGGAAAAACAATTATTAGATACTGATATTGACGAGATACTGGTGGAGAATGAAGCAAATTTCGAAAAAAAGAATATAGAAACTGGTAATGATAATGATCAAAACAAAAACTTAGATGAACTACAAGATAAAGGAAGTATTCATTCAGACAGTCTAGAAACTGAAAACAAAAAACATAATAATACATTAACCACAGACTCACTTGATAAGAAGGAAGAAAACACTAGTGTAATGAGTAAATCCACTCAAATCAAGGATGCTTCTGTTCCAGTATACTCAGATGCACAATTTGCTTCTAAAATTAAAAATAGTAATAACTCAGGCTTCTACAGTTCAATCAGCCGCGGAGAGTCTGTATCCGCTCAAAATTTTCTAAATAAGACTTTATTTATCGACCACCAAGCAGATTATGATGGCACCACTTATTATCGTGTACTTGATGGATTCGACGGACCTTCCCAAGGGTGGATGAAGGAAAAGGATTTGAATTTATTTTATCATTCTAATCCGTCCAACCATCGCAAAGATTATTATATCGACTCGGATAATAATCACCGATATTTACTTGATGAACCATGGGGCTCGTCAAACCAACGAGTGAAACAGCTAAATCAATACGATCACAACGCCATTTTCAATGCAGAAAAATCAATTAAGCTTGGTGCACTGA
>NZ_JCANUC010000018.1:0-62868 GCF_059568765.1 Lacicoccus kunmingensis DSM 17847
TGAATATGATACAGCCTGTCGTCCTTGAGGTGCAGATGGTTCGCTAAAATGTTGGAGAAGCCGAGCTTGTCATCGAATTCCCTGAAAAGGAATTCGCCGGTGTCGGCAGACAGATCGCCGCCGTCATCCGTGAGTTTGATCTGACGATTGAAATCTAGTGTGAAATGCGGTAAAGTAGCCATTAGAAGAACCCTTTCTTTTGGTTGTTGGTTGGTACTTTCAACCTTATCAGAAACGGGTTCTTTTTTCATTTTTTGAGTGAATGGCGCTTTGACAGTGAAACCGATCATATCAGCCTTCACAGTCTATTAGTGATTTTGTATGAATAATTCAGGTGATAAATTAAACTGCGAGAGAAATTTTCGCAGTTTTTTCATATTCCGGACAATTTCAATATGAAAATCGAGTTTACAAAGTCCTATTATTAAGGTATGATATTGCAGTCTTTATTTTAAAATAGGAGAAATTATCAATGAGCAGACACAAAAACATATTGAATAATATCGAATCAATCGGTAATAAACTCCCGCATCCGGTGACGATATTCCTGATTTTCACGTTGCTTGTCATCGGGCTTTCCCACATCTTGTACATGTTGGATGTGAGCGTCAGCTTTACCGGCGTGAACAGTGAAACGGGCAATCGTGAAGAGATGGATGTCAGTGCCGTCAGTCTGTTGACCGGAGACGGCATCGCATATATTTTCACCTCCGTCACAGAAAACTTCACATCATTCGTGGCACTTGGGCCTGTGCTCGTCGCCATGCTTGGTGTCGGGGTGGCTGAGAAAAGCGGCTACATCAGTGCGTTGATGACGAACAGCGTGACGAAGGCGCCGAAAAAATTTGTTACGCCGATTGTCGTTTTCATGGGTGTGATGAGTAACGTTGCGGCGTCTGTCGGCTATGTGGTGCTCGTACCTCTGGGTGCGATCATATTCCTCGGGTTCAGACGCCATCCGCTGGCAGGACTTGCAGCGGCATTTGCGGGTGTCGCCGGCGGATATTCCGCCAATCTGCTGATCGGTACGAACGATCCGTTGCTTGCCGGAATCACGACTGAATCTGCGGCGATACTGGACGCCAACTATATCGTCAACGCGACGGATAACTGGTATTTCATGGTCGCTTCAACATTCCTTGTCGTTGTACTTGGTACGCTGATCACAGATAAGATCGTTGAGCCGCGTCTCGGCAAGTACGAAGGATTCAATGAATTCAGAGATACTGAAAACGGCATTGATGCCACACAGAAGAAGGCGCTGAAGTATGCGAACATTTCAGCACTGCTCACAGTGGTTGGGATTTTAGGACTTGTTGCGTGGCCCGGTGCACCGCTGCTTGGTGAAGATAACAATATCATCGGTTCGCCGTTCATATCTTCCATCATATTCATCATGATGCTGGTCTTTCTGATACCGGGAATCATCTATGGCGCTGTAGTCGGAAAGGTTAAAAATGACAAAGACATCGTCGGATTGATGGACGGCTCCATCGCGACGATGGCGGGGTTCATTGTTTTAATATTTTTCGCTGCGCAGTTTGTCGCATTCTTCAATTATTCAAACTTGGGAACAATCATTGCGGTGAGCGGGGCGGAGATGCTTGAAGCCTTGAATATCAACAGTTACGTGATCCTGGTCCTATTCATTTTCATCGCTGCCTTCATCAACCTGTTCATTGCGGCTGATTCGGCCAAGTGGGCGATTATGGCACCGATTTTTGTGCCCATGTTCATGCAGCTCGGCATTGCGCCGGAAATTTCACAGATTGCATACAGGGTGGGGGATTCATCAACGAATATCATCTCGCCGCTCATGCCGTTTTTCCCACTAGTCGTCGCATTTACACAGCGTTACGGCAAAGAGTACGGCATCGGCACGGTCATTTCACTGATGCTGCCTTATTCGGTCATCTTCCTCATCAGCTGGAGCCTGCTGTTTGTTGTATGGCTGCTGCTCGGCATACCGGTCGGCCCGGGCACATCAATTTCATATTAATGCGTAAGAACCGTGGGAATAAACCTCCGCGGTTCTTTTTATTCTCCCGAATTGCCAATTCAAAAAATATTTAAATTTTAGCGAATAATTAGAAAATTTTATTGGTAATAACCATTTGTTGTGGTAAAGTGTTAAATATAATATGTAAAGGCTTTCTATTATAATTATGGAAAGTTCTGTATATATAAAAATTATATAGGGGGAAAACAAATGAGAAAATATTTAATGCTCTCATTAATGGGTGTACTGATTTTAGTGCTCGCGGCATGTGCAGATGATTCTGATGTCGATGAGCAGGCTGCAGAAGATGGTGGGGACGATGACGCTGCAACTGAAGAATCGGCATCCGGCGACATTATCGTTGCAATGCAGGATGATGCTGTATCATTGGATCCGCACGGCAGTAACGACTCTGCATCTTCACAGGTCCGCCAGAACATTTACGAAAGTCTGGTATCGCAGGATACTGACATGGAACTGGTTCCAGGACTTGCTGATGAGTGGGAAGCAGTTGAGGAAGATGTCTGGAACTTCAAATTAAGAGAAGGAACGACATTCCACAGCGGTGAAGAATTTACTGCAGAAGATGTTAAAGCAACACTTGAAAGAGTAGGCGACGAAGCGGTAGCTTCCGAAGTGGCATTCCTATTCGAAATGATTACAGAAGTTGAAGTCGTAGGGGATTACGAAGTCGACATTCATACTGAGTATCCATTCGCACCGCTGCCAAGCCACCTTGCGCATAACACAGGCGGTATCATGAGTAAGTCTTTAATTGATGAAGACTACCAGAATGCGTTGGATGAAGCAGGCGTCGACATGACAGCTGATGAGTATTATGAACTCCGCGCTGAGGGCGGCGATGAGTACGAAGACGTGATGGACCAGATTTCTGAACACGTCGGAAACGTCATCGCTTCAAATCCGGATGGTACGGACCACGGTATGCTTGAAGAACGTAATCCGGGTCAGGACACTGTTCTTACGAAGTTTGAAGACTTCCAGGGCGGCGAAAGAAACTTTGATTCAATCACATTCCGTGTAGTGCCTGAAACGAGCGCAAGACTTGCTGAGCTTGAAACAGGCGGCATCCAGGTTGCACATAACATTGACGCTTCAAACGCAGACCGTGTTTCAGAAGGTGAAAACACTGAGCTGATCGAGCAGGAATCACTGCGTACAGATTACTTAGGTTTCAACGTTGAAAAAGAACCGTTTGATGATGAGAAAGTAAGACAGGCAATTGCTCATGCAATTGATAGAGAAGCAATTGTTGAAGGTGTGTATGAAGGAATGGGTATTTCTGCAACGCATCCGATTCCGCCGGATGTCTGGGGCTACGATGACAGCCTGGAAGGTCAGCAGTTTGATATGGAAAGAGCAAAAGAACTACTTGCTGAAAGTGATCATCCTGACGGATTTTCAGCTGAACTATGGGTGAGAGACGACCAGATGATTGTTGATACGGCACTGTACATCCAGGAAAGCTTAGGCGAACTGGGTATTGATTTATCAGTTGAACGTATGGAGTGGGGCGCGTTCCTCGACAGAACAGGCCAGGGCGACCAGGAAATGTACCTGCTTGGCTGGACGACTGTAACAGCAGATGCTGACTATGGTCTATATGCACTTCACCATTCAGACAACTTCGGTGCAGTCGGTAACCGTTCATTCTTTGGAAATGATGAATTGGATGAAGCGCTGGATAACGGTAGAACCGAATCTGATGAAGATGCCCGTGCAGAGGCTTATTCAACTGCACAGCAGATCATCACTGAAGAAGCACCAATCGCACCAATCGTACATTCTAACTTCTCAATCGGTGTAGATACTTCACAGGTTGAAGGCGTTGAACTCGATGCACTTGGTGATGTACGTCTTGAAAATGTAACGTTCAAAGAATAATACAGTAAAAAGTTTCATTATAATAGTAACCCGCAGCTTAGGATTTGATAAAAGTCTGACTGCGGGTTTTATTATAAATTAAAAAGTACAGGTGGGGTCGGTGTGAAGAGTGATGCACATTTATATGCAAAAATTACGAATGAGATCAGACATCAAATTGACAGCGGCAAATATCTGAGCGGTGACAAACTGCCTCCGGAAAGAAAGCTCTGTGAAGAATTCGGGGTCAGCCGCATTACAATCAGACAGGCATTGGAAAAATTGGAAGACTTGAATATTATCGCAAGAAAGCAGGGCAAAGGCACCTATATACTGCCTTTTGAATATGGAAAGCTGCCGGAGATTTTCTCCCAGTTTACAAATGAAATCGAAGAAGCAGGGGAACGCCCGGGAACGAAAATGCTCGAGATAGTACGCATGGATGCGGATATATATCTGAACCAGAAGATGGGCTTGGCAGTCGATATACCGATTTATAAACTTTCGAGATTAAGGATGGCGGACGAGAGACCTTTATTATTAGAATATAGTTTTATACCTTATAAAGTCGCGCCTGACCTCGACCGGTTCAATTTCGGCAAACTGTCATTATATCAAGTGTTGGAACAGAACTACTCGGTCAAAATCGACCAGGCATTTGAAACGCTGAACCCAATTTCTCTGAATAAAAAAGACGCATCGCTGCTTGAAAGAAGAGAAGGCGACATTGCGATGAATCTGGAGAGGTTCGCCTACGCAAATGAACAGGTCGTCGAATTCACCAGCAGTCTTGTGGTCGATGATAAATATAAATATACGGTGGACCTGATATGATTATTATAATTTAGTGCAGAAAATTTTAAATTGACAGGAAACAGCGTTGACAATGTCTGTCTATATTGTAATAATTGGCTTTGACTATTAAAATGTAAGAATTTTAAAATTAATATTTTAGGAGGTGTGTTTTATTGACGAATATACATTTGAAACAAGACATGAGCAGTAAAGATCTGGCAATTTTAAACAGTGAAATGGATACAGCTAAGAAAAATAAAGGCGTTGCCTTTGTTTTATGGTTCTTCACAGGAATCTTTGGCGGTCATAGGTTCTATTCTGGTGACATGGGTATAGCTATCGGTATGCTGTCGTTTACAATTCTTAATTTCCTATTCTTAGGCTGGCTCACTTTGGGTGTTACATTTTTCATATTGAGCCTCTGGGTACTAATTGACGCGTTTTTCTTAAGTGGAAGAATTGATCAAGCAAACTTGCAAATAGAAAGAAAAATCATTACAAATTTAGGGTTAGGTTCACCAAGAACTAATAATTAGTCATTAGAATGATTGTTGAGTTTGATACATATTAATATTTCAAAACAGCAAGATACATACTAATAATTATATATGATCAAGATGACAGACGCCTTCAAAAGCCACAGATTAACAGATCTGCTGTTGAAGGCGTCTTTTATTATTAATGAAGTAAATTGATCAGCAGTCTACAAAGAATGTCTTTCACGCAGAATCTATTGTGACTGGGAGTCCTTTTATATTGCCCTGGAAGCACACCAGCTTTCGAGGCTTTTTTTATTGAGGAAATATGAGAGTTACACTTTAGTTTTCATAAGTATTTATAATTTGTGAAATTATTAGTAAACTCTATATGTTACCATCATTTATTGTGTTAAAGTTAGTGTTCAGATTATGAAATGATTCTATTATGCAGGAGGAAACGGAATGAAAAAATACATAATGTCTTTATTCCCGGTGCTGTTTATTTTATTATTGGCCGCATGTTCTGATGATTCGAATGTCGATGAACAGGCTGCAGGCGGAGATAATGATGGTGCATCTGAGGAATCAAATTCAGGAGACCTGGTCATCGCCATGCAGGATGATGTCGTTTCACTGGACCCCCACGGCAGTAATGATACGGCGTCGGCCCAGGTCAGGATGAATATATATGAAACCCTTGTAAATCAGAGCGCTGATATGGAACTGGAATCCGGTCTCGCTGAGGAATGGGAAGCAGTGGACGAGGGTGTCTGGAACTTCAAGTTAAGAGAAGATACAACATTTCACAGCGGTGAGGAGTTTACGGCAGAAGATGTGAAGGCAACGCTTGAAAGAGTGAGAGATGAAGCAGTTGCTTCTGAAGCGGCATTCCTTTTTGAAATGATTGAGAAAGTTGAGATTGTCGGTGACTACGAAGTCAACATCCATACTGAATATCCCTTCGCACCGTTGCCGAGCCATCTGGCACATAATACCGGCGGTATTATAAGTAAGTCGTTGATCGATAAGGATTATCAGTCCGCTTTGGATGAAGCCGGCCTTGATATGACTGCGGAGGAATATTACGAACTGAGAGCGTCTGAAGGTCAGGAATATGAAAGCGTCAAGGAAGATATTTCAGAACATCTCGGTTCTGTTATAGGATCAGAATCCGACGGAACGAACCATCTGGTACTGGAAAACCGCACGCCGGGACAGGAAACTGTACTTAGGAAGTTTGAAAACTTCCAGGGCGGTGAAAGAAATTTCGACGAAGTGACATTCAGAGTCATTCCTGAGTCGGGTGCAAGATTGGCAGAACTTGAAACCGGCGGCGTCCAGGTTGTCCGTGATGTGGACTCTGCGAATGCCGACCGTGTGACAGACGGAGAGAATACCGAGCTGATTGAACAAGAGTCGCTCCGCACAGATTATTTGGGCTTCAATGTTGAAAAAGAGCCGTTCGATGATGTCAAAGTCAGACAGGCAATTTCAATGGCCATCGACAGGGAGGCAATTCTTGAAGGTGTGTATGACGGTATGGGACAGACGGCATCACATCCGATTGCTCCTGACGTCTGGGGTTACGATGAATCTTTGACCGGCCAGGAATATAATCTGGAAAAAGCAAAAGAGCTGATGGCAGAAAGTGATCATCCTGATGGATTCAGCACTGAGTTATGGGTCAGGGACGACCAGATGAATGTGGACACTGCACTTTATATCCAGGAAAGTCTGGCTGAGCTTGATATTGATGTAGAAGTTGAACAGCTTGAGTGGGGGACGTTCCTCGAAAGCACAGCCCAGGGCAATCAGGAAATGTTCCTGATGGGCTGGACGACAGTAACGGCAGATGCCGATAATGGATTATATGCGCTGTATCATTCAGATAATTTTGGTTCAACAGGAAACCGTTCGTTCTACGCCAATGAAGAACTGGACGCGGCATTGGTCAACGGAAGAAACGAAGCAGATGAAATAACACGTGCAGATGCATATTCAAAAGCACAGGAAATCATTATTGAACAAGCGCCGACCGCATCAATTGTACATTCAAACTTCTCAATCGGTGTAGATTCTTCAAAAGTTGAAGGTGTCGAAATGGACCCGATCGGTATCGTGCGTTTAGAGAATGTTTCATTTAAATAATTGATTAATAATAAACGCCTGGCGGAAAATAAAATCCGTCAGGCGTTTATTTGTACAGAATCGTATCAGATGAATATGTAAAGCAGATGATTTATTCTATAATAAAGGCGATTTAAACATCATTAAGGAGATGTCGTATGATCAAAGAAGTCATTGAACAACTGGTTGAACAACAGTCAACAAAAAATATCTCTTACGTAATCGAACATGAAGATGAAGTGATCCAACATCAGGAAAATAAAATCTACCGCTCGGCAAGTGTCATCAAAATTCCGCTCTGTCTGGCAGCATTGAAGAAGGCGCATGAATCCGGAAGAAATGACCTCATTCTGGTCAAGGATAAGGTGGACGGTTCGGGTGTCCTTTATTCGCTGAATGATGTGGAAGTTCTTCCTGTGAAAGACGTCGTCGTGCTTGCGATGATCGTGTCGGATAACACCGCTTCAAACATGCTGATGGATTATGTCGGTTTTGACCAGCTTGCAGAAGCATTCAAGGAGTGGGGCATTGATGATTCGGCGCTGAAACGCCATTTCATGGACATGTCCGGTGACACATCGAAAATGTATAACGTTGCGACCGCCAAGGACATGATGACAGCACTCAATCTTGTATATGAAGAGAATGAATTCATACCGGAAGAAGTCAGGCAGAATATGCAGCAGCATATGAGAGATTCCCAGTTCAACGACCGCATCGGCGGCGCGCTGAATGACGGCGGGGATGAAGAGCATATTACCGTGTCGAACAAAACAGGGACAATCAATAATCTTGAACATGACGTCGGTGTTTTCCAGTCGAAAGATAAGACAGTGAAGTTTTCTGTCCTTACGTCCGAATGGAACAGTAATCTTGAAGCGAGACATTTTCTGAATGACTTCGGGAAAGTGCTCCTCACATATTTTGAATGATAAAAGAGGCTGCCCGAGCAGCCTCTTTTAACTTTTTCACACGTTCCCAACAATAGACTGTAAAATTAGACCGGCAAACTAATTTAAAATACTTCTGATGACGCGACCGACCAGTCTGACCGCTACAAATATGACTTCGATGCCTGCATCAATTACGCCGCCTCTGTTCAAATCATTTCTCTGTTTTCTATCAGGTTCCATAAAACAAAACTCCCATCATCAAAGACATCATATAATTACTCTTATTTAAACTTATCACATTAAAAACCAGTAAAACCACCCAGGCCGGGTGGTTTTACTTTTACTGCTCAACTGGTTCTGCCTCAAATCCGAACGCTGCACCGTTTCTGTTTTCATCGGTGGCACCTGTGTACGTGCCGTCATCCTGGTTGTACATTATGCTGCTCACGTTGCCGATCGGCGCAGGGTCTTCAGTAAATCCGTGACCCATATCATTGAGTTCTGAAATGATATCTTCAGAGATACCTTCCTCATAAGAATAGGTGTCGGGTCCGTTTGTGAAAATTCTCGGTTCGTTCAATGCATCTTCGAGGGACAGGTCATATTCATATGTGTTTAAAATCGTCTGGAGCACGGATGTGATGATCGTCTGGCCGCCCGGTGAGCCGACGGTCAATACCGGCTGTCCATCATTGAAGACGATGGTCGGTGTCATACTGCTGAGTGGACGTTTATTCGGCTGGACTTCGTTCGCACCGCCGGGTTCTGCATCAAAGTCCGTCAGTTCATTGTTCAATAAAAACCCGTATTCCGGAACCATGATACCTGAACCGAATACCTGCTCGATTGTAGTTGTGTAGGAGACGACGTTGCCGTGCTGGTCAATGACCGAGTAGTGAGTCGTCTGCCCGTCGACTTTGTCGCCCGGCTGCTCAATGGCACCTTCTCTTTCAAAACCTTCCTCATAAGGCGTGACGTCTCCCGCTTCCGGCGCTTCGATGACTGAATCCAGACTGATCAGATCGCGTCTTTCATCGAGGTAGTCAGGATGGAGGAGTCCTTCGACCGGTACGTCGACGAATTCAGGGTCGCCTGCGTATTCAGCTCTGTCCGCATAGGCGAGATGCATCGTTTCAGCGTAGAGGTGATATTTCTCTACAGACTGGATATCATATTGTGATAAATCGAAACCATCCAGTATGCCGAGCATCTGAAGGAGGAATATTCCGCCCGAACTCGGAGGCGGCATCGTTGCGATATCGTAATCTTTATACTGGCCCCAAACCGGTTCGTCTACGGTCACATCATAATTCATCATATCTTCTTTCGTCATCGAGCCTTCAAATTCCTGAACGGTATTAGCCAGGGCATCAGCGATTTCACCATTGTAAAAATAGTCCGTGCCGTTTTCACTGATCAGACCCAATGTATTTGCGAGGTCTTCCTGGACGAGCATATCGCCTTCAGCAAGCGGTGCACCGTTGTTTAAAAAGATCTCACCCGCTGCACTTCTTTCGAGTTTTTCTGCATTCTCTTCAATCTGATAGGCCATGAAATCATCGATCGGGAAACCTTCTTCCGCAAGTTCGATTGCCGGAGCAATCAGCTCAGGCATTGCGATCGTCCCCCACATGTCATGGCTGGTCTGAAGGCCTGCCGCAGTCCCAGGCACACCGACCGAGTTGCCGTGGATGACGCGGTCCTGGAATTCCATCGCCTCGCCGTCGTCTTTTAAAAACATCTCCGGGTCGGCGCCTGCAGGTGCACGTTCCCTGCTGTTAATGATTGTCGTCTCTTCTGTGTTTGCATCATATACCATCATAAATCCACCGCCGCCGATACCCGACATCATCGGTTCGGTGACTGTCAGCGCGTACTGCATGGCAATCGCAGCATCCACTGCGTTACCGCCATTGTTCAGTACATCCAGTCCGACTTCCGATGCGAGCGGCTGGGCGGAGACCACCATGCCGTCATTTGCTGTAGCAATATTGTTCTCTGTGCCGTAATCCGGTTCAAACGACGCTGCGTACAACCCTTGTGATAAAGTGACAACGGTCAACAATAAAACACCAAACGTCATGCTGATGCGACTGAGAAAAGATTTCATAGTACATACACCCCTTATAGTAGTTAGATTTGTACTTGAGTCTTAAATGCCGGAAATTTTGTGTAATCGAAGGCTGCTGCGTCGTTATTATGATAAAAGAGGGATAATGGATAGGTCTGACAGACATCTGAATTTTCAGATATCATTAATGTAATAATACCATAATGGGGGAAGGACATAAAGAACTATTACGGAATTCGTAACACCAATATGATCATTACATATGGCAGTTATAATGTTAAAGCAAACTGACGGATGATAGAATATACATACTATTAAAAATTTAGGAGCGTGCATATGAACCAGCAAAGTAAGATGATCGGCGCAGTGGCAAATTTCAAACAGTTGGATAAAGCGGTGAAGTACAAGGATAAACTGGCATGTGTTTTCGTTTTGTTCGGCAATATCAGCAACATCAAAATGATAGTGGACCAGTTGAAGGACGAGGGGATAGAATGCTATATCCATATAGACAAGATAGAAAGTTTGAAAGTGGATGATTATGCCTTTAAATTCATCAGGAACAACGTGGGTGCGGACGGCATCGTCACCACGAAGACCGGTTATATTAAAAAGGCGAAAAATGTCGGGCTGAAAGTGGTCCAGAGATCATTTGTCGTTGATAACAGAATGCTGGCCATGGTGCTTAGTGGGCTTTCAAAGCAGAAGCCGGACTACCTTGAAATCATGCCGGCCATCACATCTTATCTGATTCCGGAAATCAGGAAGGTCCATGATATTGATATCATTGCCGGCGGACTGGTGGATTATCCGGAAGTATTCAATGACGCGCTGTCGGACGGTGCATCCTTCGTCTCCACTTCAAATGTTGAGATGTGGAAACAATACTTTAACAATGATTTATAATAAATTAACAATAGATTTACAAACCGCTGATATAGTTATAATTGAAAAGTGAATAGGAAACGGTGCGCTAGAGAGACCGGTGTTGGTTAATGCTGCCAATACCGGTCTCTTTATTTTGAGAAAAGGAGGTTTATTTTAAAGGGCACTGCACTTTAATATCTTACTGGAGGAACCCCGCGGTGAATAATGTATTGATTTTTGATATGGACGGTACACTTTATCACACTGATAATTTTGTCGACGAATACATAGAGATGTTGACGCATGAAGTCGGTATACAGCAGGAAATGAAAAATGACTATTGTTCAATAATGGAAGAGTTCTCATATGAAGGACTGGAACAATTTCATAAGGATGACATGCCTCTCGGAGATGTCTGGCAAGTGGTCAGGTTCATTTCATCGAAACAGGACATTCCCGTCGACTATCAATTTGATGTTTTTCTGAAAATCAGGGAGAAGATGATAGAAGAAAAAATGATCGAAGTGGACGACAGGCTGATCCATACAATTAAACAGCTGAAAAATCCAATGGTTCTGATGACCAACTCACCGGAAGAGAGTGCAACACCATTCCTCGAGTATCTGGATTTGAACAATATATTTGACCACCATATTTACGATGCTAAGAAACCGTTCAATATGGAAAGTCATATCAGTGAAATCAAGGCGCTGTATCCTGACTACAACATTTACAAAATCGGCGATAATCTGACGAATGATATCCATTCATCGAAAGCGCTCGGATTAAAGACGATTTATATCAACCATTACAATACGAAAGTTCTGAACGATGTGACGGTGTTCAGTCTGGAAGAACTGAATGAATATTTAAATAAAAATTTTGTGGAGGCTTAAATAATGAAGAAGATATATTTGATGATGATGCTGACTCTGATTGCGATAGTGCTTGCAGCGTGCGGCGGCGCTGAAGGCGCAGAAGGAGAAGGTGAAGAAGAAGCTGAAGCTTCAGGCGAAAAAACACAGATAGAGTATTGGCATGTCAATGCCGAGACGCAGGGCGGCGAATCAGTCGAAAAGCTGGTCGAAGATTTCAACGCACAGAGCGATACGGTTGAAGTTGTTGCACGCTACAACCCGGATATGTATGCCGGGCTGATGTCAAACCTTCAGGCGGATGTTGCAGCAGGCAACACACCCGCGGTCGTACAGGTCGGTTGGGCATTTTTGGACTACTTTTCTGAAAACTTCCATTATACGGAGCCTCAGGAAGTGATTGAACAGCATCATGAAGAAGATGCAGATTTCCTTGAAGAGAACTTTTTGCTGAACGTACTTGATCTTGCTGTGAACTCTGACGGCAGCCAGGTCGGCATACCGTATTCACTGAGTACGCCGGTTCTTTATTTGAACGAAGATATGCTTGAAGAAGCGGGTCTTGATCCTGCAGGGCCAAAAACATGGGAAGAAGTGAGAGAGTATGCAAAGACAATCAAAGAAGAGACGGATAATTACGGTATCTACATCCAGGAGCCTGCAGACACTTGGGGCCAGCAGGCGATGGTTGAGAGTAACGGTGCAAACTTCATAGAAGACGGCCAGGCGGCATTTGCTTCAGATGAAGGTGTCGAAGCATTCGAATATTATCAGGATCTTGTCATTGAAGATGAATCAGCTTTACACATCGGATGGGACCAGGGTATCCAGAGTTTCATCGACGGTAATGTCGCTATGCTGTTTACAACGATCGCACAGAGAAACAACGTTCAGAGCAACTCTGAATTCAACATTTCTGCGATAGAATCCCCAAGCTGGGAAGGTGAAGAAAGACGTCTGCCGGCTGGCGGTGCGATGCTTGCAATCACTGCAGAGGAAGAAGAACAGCAGGCTGCAGGATGGGAATTCATGCGTTACCTGTACAGTGTTGAAGGTATATCCGAGTGGACGAAAGGGACCGGATACGTGCCGCCACGTGAAGGTGTAGCGGACAACCCGGACGGTCTTCAGGATTTCCTTGAAGAAAATGAAATGATGCAGCCGGCAATCGATCAGATGGATTCAGTCGTGCCATGGGCTTCATTCCCGGGAGACGCGGGTCTTGAAGCGGAGCAGAAGCTGCTTGATATGAGAGATATCATACTTGGCGGGGACGTGGATGTCGAGGAGACTGTAACGAATACTGAAGACGAGATTAATGAACTGCTCGAGTAATCTTCAAGCATAAGGCCGGAAATTTCGGCCTTTTGTCATTCTTTTGAAAGCGAGTGTGTAAGTTGGGTAAAAAATATACTAACTACTTATTGTTGGCACCGGCATTGATTTTACTGGCGATTTTTACAATCGGCCCGTTGATCTATACTATCTATTTAAGTTTTTTTGACTGGAACATGATTGCCCCGACGAAGACATTCGTAGGTTTCGATAACTATACGGAACTGTTTCAAAGCGAAACATTCAGGAAAATCATCTTTCAGACCTTTCAGTACATCATTTTATTCGTACTGCTGAATACAGTGGTCACCTATATTTTCGCCTATATCATCGCTCATCTGATCGACAGGTGGAAACCGATTTATAAAGCTGCGATTTTCACACCTTCGGTCATATCACTGGTCGTCGGTTCAATGTTATTCCTGTGGATTTTAAATCCTGTGTCCGGCCCTGTTGCGACCGTGCTTGGATGGGTGGGGCTGTCGATACCGAACTGGACAGTGACGGAAGGGACGGTCATCGTCGTCTTAAGCCTCATCGTTGCATGGAAGGTATTCGGATATAACTTTATCGTACTTTACTCTGGTATCGTCGGCATACCGAATGAGATCATCGAAGCGGCAAAGTTGGATAAAATATCAAAGTTCAGGATATTCACCGACATCATCATACCGATGAGCTCGGCGACGGGGTTCTATATACTGATCATGACAATCGTCCAGGGCCTGCAGTATGTGTTCACACCGATCCGGGTCGTGACGCAGGGCGGTCCGAACTATTTGAGCAGCAACTTAATCTATCATTCATATCAGGAAGCTTTCGACTTGTTCAATACGGGTGTATCAGCGGCAAGTTCCGTCATTACACTGGTCATATTTGTAGTATTGCTTGCGCTTCAGTTCCTGTTTGTAGAAAGGAATGTATACTATGAAAATTAACAAGTATATATTTCACCTGATCATCATCGTGTTCATACTGCTTGCGCTGTACCCGATCCTTTTTGCGGTTTCCAACTCGTTCAAACATCTGTCGGATGCATATTCATCGACGATCAGCCTCATACCGGATCCATTTACACTGGAGAACTATGTGGATCTCGAGGATACGATCCCTTTATTCCGCATTACACTGAACACGTTCATCATAGCGAGTGTCATCACTGCATTTAAAATGATCACATCATTTCTGGCCGCATTTGCTTTGACTTATTTCCACTTCAAATTCAAAAAGGCCACATACTTCCTTTTGATCAGTACGATATTCATCCCGTTTACGGTAACGATGATACCGAACTACCTGATCATCTCGGAGTTTGATCTGATCGACAGTGTGTGGGGCGTCATTCTGCCGCAGCTGGCGGACGCGATCGGCATATTCATGCTGACACAGGCGATGCGCAACATACCGAAGCCTCTGATCGAAGCGGCGCAAATTGACGGCATATCGACATTCAACATCATGAAGGACCACGTTCTGCCAATCGTCAGACCGGCAATTACGTCCACAGCCATATGGTTTTTCATCCTGGCATGGAACGACTATGTATGGCCGCTCTTGATGCTGAGGTCGCGAGACAGTTATACACTGCCGCTTGCCCTCCAGCTGTTCGTCAGTTCAGAAGGCGGCACGAATTTCACGATAGCAATGGCCCTGTCAGTAATCACAATGGCCATACCATTGATTTTATATCTGGTTTTCCAGAGATATATCATTAATACTTTCTCTTCAAGTGGTATTAAATAGGGAGCGCTTATATAAATGAAAAACATTACATTGAAAAATATAGAAAAGAGTTACGGTGACACGACGGTCATCAAAGATTTGAACCTGGAAATAAAAGACGGCGAAAGAATCATTTTCCTCGGGCCGTCGGGCTGCGGAAAATCGACGATCTTAAGAATGATTGCCGGTCTTGAACCGATAACTTCTGGAGAAGTCCATCTCGGAGAGAGGGAAGTGACCCATCTGCCGTCCGGCGACCGGGATGTGGCGATGGTTTTCCAAAACTATGCATTGTATCCGCACATGACCGTTGAAAATAACATCACTTATGCTTTGAAACGAAACGGCATCAACAAGTCAGACCGGCAGGACAGGCTGAATAAAGTGCTCGGCATGCTGGAACTGGACCAATACAGGAAAAGGATGCCGAAAGATCTTTCCGGCGGACAGCGTCAGCGGGTCGCGCTCGCAAGGGCGACCGTAAAGAAATCCGATTATTTCCTGCTGGATGAACCGCTGTCCAATCTGGATGCGAAACTGCGTGTGACGGCACGCCGTGAACTGCTCAAGTTACACAAGGCGTTCAAGCAGACGTTCGTCTATGTAACGCATGACCAGGTGGAAGCGATGGCGCTCGGTGACAGAATTGTCGTTTTGAACAAAGGTGCCATCCAGATGGTGGATACACCGGAAAATGTCTATCATCACCCGAGAAACATCTTTGTCGCAAAATTCATCGGTTCGCCGCCGATGAATATTTTAAGCGGCATCATCAAAGATTCGAGATTCCATTATGAAGATCAGAATATTGATATATCAGAAGTGTCGACATTCAGTGATGCTCTGAATGATACAGAAGTGTACCTGGGCATCCGTCCTGAGAACATGGAACTTGCGACTGATGACGATTACGACATTAAAGGCAAAGTGATCTTCACAGAGAATTTCGGGGCGGAAGTCGCTCATACGATAAAAATTGCGGATGAGGAAATTGTCGTCATGGCGCCTGAAGTCATAGACCGTAAAGAGATCGGCATAAAGTTCGACAGAAAACATGTGCATATTTTCAATAAGGAAACAGAACTAAACTATAAATATATGGAGAAATGATTATGAATATTTTACTGAGTACAAACACATTCATCGAATCGGGACTAAAATCTTTGGAAGAGGTAATGAATAAGGAAACAGGCATTAATTTCGGCCTGGAAATCTTTCCGAACTGGGAGAATGAGGCATTCAACAGAGATATCGAAGCACTCAAGCCATTGATAGAAAACAGACATCTTACAGTGCACGGTCCGTACTTCAAAGTGGAACACAGCGCACCGAAAGGCACTGAAAGCTACGATTACTCTATGGAACAGATCGATAAGACGTTGGAACTTTGCCGAACGCTCGGTATCAATCATCTTGTATTCCACCATAACAACAAGAAAATCGATGAGGACAACAAGACCGAATCCATCGAAGAGAGCACTAAAAATCTGCATGAACTGAATGAGATTTGTAAAAAGGCCGAAGTGGAAATTCTGATTGAAAATGCAGGTGTCAAAAGCAAGGACAATATGTTGTTTGATGAAGAGGAATTCATCGCCATGGCTAAAATTGAAAAGAACAACGTGCTGATTGATATCGGCCATGTCCATGCGAACGGATGGGATATGGAAAAAGTCATCGTGTCCCTTGCCGATAAGATTACACATTTCCATCTTCACAACAATGACGGCTTCCATGATGATCATAATAGAATCAACGACGGGTCGCTCGATTTCGATGCATTCATCAGACTGCATCAAAAACATACGCCGGATGCCGACCTGGTATTGGAATATAATTACGACATCGGTTATGATACGGACAAAATTGTAGAAGACATCAATTACTTGAAAGAAAAATTCAATCTGTAGTTCCTCCAATTTAATAATAAAAAGCTCAACGCATACTAAAAAACCTGAACAGCAATTGTTCAGGTTTTTATCATTTCTGCACAACTGTATTTCTGCGCCGTGCTTCTTTCGGGGTCCGTGCCCGGTACCAGTGCAGGCACAGGATAACAATCAGTATCAGGTCGACGACATCGCCGCCGTAGTACATCAGCATGGCACCCGACCGGCCTTCATCCAACGGCACCATTGCGGGCGGGCTCTGGTAGATGAGTTTCGACAGCGCCTTATGGAAACCGAGCGCGATGACGAGCGCAATCGCCCGGTACCAGAAAGCATATCTGTGTGAAGTGACATCCACGTATATCAGACTGATCGTAAACAGATAGCCTGCGAGAAACACATGAAGATGGACGACGATAAATAACAGAATACTTTCATGCATCCACATATACAGCCCGGTTTTATAGATCAGAAACAGGCCGCCGATGTTGAGAATTGACGCAACAAAAGGATTGGTAATCACTTTCGCATAACCCGTGTTCAACAGCCGGCTCACGATTTTTGCATGCGCCGTGGACAAAGTCCGGAGCAGCAGCGTCATCGGCTTACTGTAAACGAAAAATATCGGTGCAAGCATGCCGAGCAGCAAATGTCCCGCCATATGCGCAATGAAATTCTCGTGTGACAAGTTTCCGATCGGTCCGACAAAAGCACTTGCTGCAGTCACCGCTCCAGTTATCCATAAAAATAAACGTCTTAACGGCCACGAATTGAACTTCCTGTTTGAAACCACCATCGCACCGATATAGCCGGCGGTTAAAAGGCCGGCGAATATGACGACGGCAGTTTGTATCAAAGGAAAATAAGTGTGGACTGTATGATGTTCCATCATTTAACTGCCCGTCCTGTTTGCTTCATTTTTTTTTGTTTTGAACCACATGACGAAACCGATGATAAGAAGGAGGACCGCTGAAGCATTCCAGGCGATATCATATGGAAGAATATCCACACCGTAACGGATTTGATGGATGCCGAATAATTTATGGTTAATGGTGCCGTCAATCAGCTGGAAAGTACCGAGACCTATAAATATTCCTGACCACCATCTGAGAATTGAATATGTGTACATCTTTGTCACATGCGCAAAAAGGAAAATACCTGCAACGATGGAGAATAGGGCGAATGCGTTTAAAAGCCCGTCTGAGAAAATGCCGAACTGCATTGTGTTGAAATCGAAGAAGTGATGCCACTGCAGCAGCTGGTGGAATATGATTTCATCTATAAGTGCCATGGCGCCGACACCGATCAATACACCGGATAACAGAATTTTATTTTGAGCAGATTTCGGTCTGTATTTCTGAGTCATTTTAAACATTCCCTTCATTTATAAGTACATATCATTTAATACCCTTTATCCGCGGTTTATAAATAATATTTCATAAAGTTTTGTTTATAAAAGTCATGCGCGGGTACATATTAATTACATGCTGAACGCATACATCATGAAAGAGCTGCCATATGAATTTAATCAACACTAATATTTGAAGAGAAGATTGAAATTAAATGGAGGTTTTAATTATGCGTAAGATAGAAACATTTACGACTGAAGAGGAACTGCTTAGAAGAATAGAGCAATTGAAAGCGGACGGCATCATGGAAAATGCGATGACTGTCGTTGGAGACAAAGAACTCACAGGAGATGCTTTAAACTATACAGAAGTTAATTTTAAAGCTGCCGAAGGCAGTGCCTGGGATAAAATCGCTTCATGGTTTACTGAAGACGAACCTGAAGACCGGGTGATTTCAGACCTTGAACTTAACCGGGAGGAAGAAGACACATATAGAAATGCACTCGACAGAGGCGACTTCCTGCTTTATGTAAGCAACAGAACAGCCGACGAAGGTATTTATGCCGGCAATGACGGTTCAATAGAAAAAGATGAATACGGTGCAGCAGCCCCGGGTGAACGTGATCAGTTCGTACCGGACTCAGACCGTGAGAATGGCCTCGGCAAACGGGAAGGGGCCTACAGTATTGATGAAGAGGTCACAGATGACAACTATGGTCTGACAGAAGATGAATGGAACAATCTTTCTGAAGAAGAAAGACTTCAATTAAGAGAAGAACGTCTGAAAGTCGATAAAGAGAATGTCAGAACCGGTGAAGTCAACGTGGATAAACATGTTGAAACAGACCATCAGGAATTTGATGTGCCTGTTGAACGGGAAGAAGTGACCATTGAAAGAAGACCGGTCGACGGAGAACGAAAAGCTGGCGGCATGGATGATGACCTGACAGAAAATGACTCGATTCACATTCCTGTTTCAGAAGAACGGGTCAATGTGGATAAGGAAAGTGTCGTTGACGAGGAAGTTGTCGTCAGAAAAGATAAAGTGCAGGATACTGAACATGTGTCTGAAGATGTCCGCCGTGAAGAAGTGGACATTGATGAAACAGATAACAGCAAACGTGAAGAGAGAAACAGAAAATCTGATCAGGAGCCGGATTATCCGGGTCAGGACAGGGACAGAATATAATTCAGAAATGATGAAGCGGGACACAAAATTGTGTCCCGCTTTTTTAGTGTTATAAAGTGATGTCTGCATATGTTCCTTCAGTGATCTGGATCAATTCATCCGGAGCGACTGCCATCTGCATGCCTCTTTTACCGGCAGAGACGACGATGGTGTCGAGTGATTCAGCCCCGATGCAACAAAAGTCGGGAACAGCCTTTTCATGCCGACCGGTGAACAGCCGCCGCGTATATAGCCCGTCGTCTTTTCAAGGTCGTTAATGTTCAGCATATCGACTTTTTTGTTGCCGCTCACTGCAGCAAGCTTTTTAAGGTCGAGTTTGGATTCCGCCGGAATGCACGCGACAATCTTGCCGGTCTGGCTGCCTGTTGTCATCATCGTCTTATATATCTTTTCAAAAGGCACGGTGACCTGTGCCGCGGCATGCCCGGCATCCAGGTGATCTTCGTCCCATGCGTATTCATGTATTGTATAATCAATCTTTTTATTTTCAAGCTGACGCATTGCGTTCGTTTTCTGGATTTTCTTTTTCTTCACAGTAAGACCTCCCGAATGTTGTTGTATCAATTATATCAGTATCATAATGAATATCAGTAAAATAAAACCGGTCATAAAAGTTGAGTCACAGCATCACTTTCTATATCATACCCATTAAGAATGATTTTTATATTCTGAAAATTCAAGGAGGCACAAATATGTCACAGGAAAGTTTATATCAAAAATCCAACATCAACCGATTATCCGAATTTGCAGAACTCGCACCGGATGCATTCAAAAGCTTTGCGGCGTTCGATAAAACGGCAGTCGCGGACGGCGTCATCCCAAAGAAGACAAAAGAACTGATCGCAGTTGCGGTCGCACACGTTACAGGCTGTCCGTACTGCATCGACATCCACGTGAATAACGCGAAGAAACTGGATGTTTCAAAAGAAGAACTGGCTGAAGCGATCATGGTTGCGACCGGTCTGAAAGCAGGGTCCGCGATGGCACATGGCGTCAATGCTCTGCAGGCATATGACGGCAATAACAACGGCGACCTGTATGAACCATCCAACATCAGCAGACTGGGTGAGTTCGCAAAGCTGGCACCGGACGCGTTCAAGGCATTCGTCCAGCTGGATAAAGAAGCGGTAAAAGAAGGCAAAGTTTCAGGTAAAGATAAAGAGCTCATTGCCGTTGCGGTGGCGCACGTGACAGGCTGCCCGTACTGCATTGAAATCCATACGAACAACGCGAAGAAGCTCGATGTCTCTAAAGAAGAAATGTCAGAAGCGATCATCGTTGCGACTGCGTTAAAAGCAGGCTCGGCAATGGCGCACGGGGTCAACGCACTGAACGCATATGATGAGAAGTAAAATATAAAAGGACCGGACAGATGATGATTCAAACGTCATTCTGTCCGGTCTTTATTTCCCCGAAAAATAAAAAACTATCCGCTCTTTAAAAGCGGATAGTCCTCATTCTCTCTTATGAATAATGGTTCCTCGTCAGCTGGTCGAGCCTGATTTGCCGCAGCATGTCACTCGGCACAAGGAACGTGACGGTCACAACACCCGGGTTACGGCCGATATCAATCGACCCGGTAATGGTCGCTCTGTTCATCACTTCAGGGACTTCAATGCCAAGCAGTTTGGCAGCGCGTTCCAATCCATTTTCAGTCGCATCATTTAACGTGGCACCAGTGCCGACAAACGATAATGGAAACGATTCTTCAAGCTTTTCAACGCCCCAGTGTTCTGCAAGCTTTTCTGCTTTCTCCATTTCCTCTTTGGAGTAGGGCTTCGCAACAATCGGCAGATCGTCTTCGACCGGCAGTAAAATCGGACCGTCGACTTCAAGGTCTTTAAGCACTCTGACACTCAAGTCAACAATACCGGCAACGTCCGTCGTATGGCCGGCGATTTCACCGTTGCCCTGCATCGCGTGCATATCCCCGAGATAGACACCACCGCCCTCGACTTTGACCGGGCAGATCAAAACTGCGCCCGCGCGGACTCTGTTGATGTCCATATGACCGTCGGTCCGGTCTTCAAGTTCTTCGACCGTTTTCTTATAGTCATGCGGTGCATCGAGCAGAAACTGACCGAAGTCGCCTGCGTTATGTGAATCCGGGAAAGGACTCGCCGGCACTGTACCGAGCTGGCCCAAAAACGGAATGACCCTGGCAATGACACCGACAATATCATGCGGCGCGAACGTCACGACCGGGTTTTGAATCGAATGTTCCGGCGTGCACATATAGTCCTTGGCCTTATGTGCAATCTTTTCAGCAGCTTCCCTGTTCAGCGTAATCCCCATACTTCTTTTTTCATCGAACCCCATCGTATAAGCATTCGTAAAAGTGAACGGCGTCACATCCTCATCACACTCTGCACACCGGACCGCACCCTGGCCGATGCCCTTGACGACAGTCTTCGGATTTTTGGCACCGCAATTCGGACAGACACCCGCAACAAACGGGTCGCCCGTAAACCTGCCTTCCATCGGCTGGTCGTGCCCGGAAGCCGTGGCCACCGAAGTGACCCGGATCGAATTGATCTTGATGGCGATCGCATCGCCGACCTCCGCACCTTCGACAAACACCGGCTGCGTGACTTCATGACCGCCTTTTAATTCAGGCGTGATCATCGGCCCCCAGCACCCCGGCGTCGTATTTGCGATGATATTCCCTTTGTCCTTCACGTGATAGGCCATCTCAACGTTCGGATCCAGCGTGCCATCCGTAAAACGATTGACATAGACAGTCTGTTTGAAATTTTGGTTCCCCATCTTATCATCTCCCTTAACTTTATTATATTCTAAAAATGCTTTCAATACATCAAAGTCGACCGGCAAGTTCAAATGAAATTTGCCGTGAACGTTTATCGCGGCTTTAAACGGATAAAGGAGTTACATGTAGATAACATTCATTTCAATGGCATAAAGATCAGAAATGATGAAAGGAAGTATTAAAATGGCTGTGAAAGAAGAAGTGATTGATAATCATCTGGAACATATCATCAACTTCAGAAGAAGATTGCATAAGGAACCGGAACTGAGTTTCGAGGAATATGAGACGACGAAACTGGTACAGAACGGCCTTGAGGATACAAAGATAAAATTCTATGAACTGCGTGAAAAAACCGGTGTTATAGGCATTCTTGAAAAGGATCCCAAGTTTGAATACATCGGTGTCAGAGGGGATATGGATGCCCTGCCGCTCACAGAAAGGACCGGTCTTGATTATAAATCAGAAAACGACGGTGTGATGCATGCGTGCGGCCATGATATCCACACGAGCATCATGTACGGTTTTGCGAAAGTGATCAATGATATGTATGACGATCTGAAGTACAACATCGTTTTCATATTCCAGCCGGCGGAGGAAACGCTTGAAGGGGCCAAGTATATGAAGGAAGAGCTTCGGCGTCTGGAAGTGCCGGTGGATAAAATCGTCATGTATCACACTTGGCCGAAAATGAATGAAGGGCTGATCGGCTACAGAAAAGAGCAGTTTTGTGCCGGCTCGACCGGATTCAATGCGAAAGTGAAGGCGCAGGGCGGACACGCAGCGCACCCGGATACGACGGCAGACCCGATTTATCTGGCGTCAAACATCATCCAATTCATCCAAGGGATTGCGTCAAGATTCAACAACCCGTCAACACCTGTCGTCATTACCGTCGGCCAGATTCATGCCGGGGACGCAAACAACGTCATCCCGGATGAGTGTGCATTCGGCGGGACAATCAGAAGTTTCTCGGAAGACTCGATAGAGCTTGCGAAGAAAATGATTGAAAACTATATCGGCGGACTGACCGGAATATCCGGGGCGGAATGTAAACTGGAATATACAAACGACTGCCCGCCGGTCATCAATAACCCTGAACTCGTCGATGAATTCGTCAATGCCGGCGATGATCATGATTCGAAATTCCATGAATTGAAAGAACCGTCCATGGGGTCCGAAGACTTCGCATTCTATATGCAGGACTACATCGGTGCCGCATTCCGCATCGGCACAAGAATGGAAGACGTCGAAGCGAGCGGCTATTCACTGCACAGTCCCGAAATCGTCTTTTCGGAAAAAAGTATAAAAACAGGCATAGAAGCCCTGGTCAACTTTGCGACCAAGGCGAGATAGGTAAAGAATTTTACAATCACATTTTCAAATGATATAATAATGGTAACAAGTAAAGTGCTGTACATGAATCACCAATCCCCTGACCTATGCTAGTAGGTCAGGGGATTTTTTGGTGGTAATGGCGGTCATCTAGTTACTTCTTACCATTGTTCAGCCAATAAAAGAACAATGCGATAGTTACACCAACTATGATTGGTGCAACTAATAATTCAAGTAAGTTACCGTACATGATGCCACCTCCTTCCATGCTAACAGCACGGAAGTGCACTAGATGACTTTAATAATTTTACCACAAATTCTAAAATTCGCGATAAGAATTAGATATTAAAACAGGAATAGAAGCCCTGGTTAATTTTGCGACCAAGGCGAGGTAAGATATAGAAATACAAAATCCCGTCACATTAATAATGGTATGGCGGGATTTTTCATTAAGGTGGTTTTATCTTCTATTCTGGGTTAATTTTATATGAAAAGTTTTGTTTGGAGCAATTCTCATAAGTTCCAAAAGCTGTTGACTCATAAACTCTGGTTCATATTTATACCCAGCGCGGACCCACTCTGTGATAAGTCCAACTATAGCGTATGACAGATAACTTGCGATGAAATCACTTCGTATCATACGGTCATTCACTTTAAGTTCTTCAATATTAATTTTCTTGATGGATTCAACCATTTGATTTTCAGCGATAGAAGCAATATCGGAATTTAAAATAGTCGTATAAAAATCTGCATTTTTGAAGATATGATTGAATAATTGTATTTCGGGAGGAGAGAGCCTGTTTATAATGAATGGTCTATTTTTTAAAATCGGTTCCTTATAAGCATGAATCAGTTCCTTATTCTTTTCTGATAACAGTGTACTCAGAAGGTCATCTTTATCGGAATAATGATTATAAAATGAAGCTCTGGTAACATTTGCTGCCTTAACAAGATTTGTCACACTGATTTCGTTAAATCGTTTGTCTTTTAACAGTAGGAGGAGGGCGTGTTTTAAAGAAGATTTTGTCCTAAGTAACCGCCGATCGAGGTATAACTCTTGTCTATTCATCATTTACCACCTTTTATTTTACAGTTTGTTTAGATGTGTCTAAAAATGAATGCGCTTACATTGAGTGGAAGATTAATTTTAATTATACTTGAATGACAAGATGATATACAAGTTTACAATTTAAATAAGGAGGCTTTTAAAAATGGGAAGGTTAGACGGTAAAGTAGCAGTAATTACAGGTGGCGCCGGCGGCATGGGTAAAATACACGCGAAAGTTTTTGCCAGAGAAGGGGCGAAAATTGTTCTTGCAGATTTAAGCTCTTCTGACGGTGAAAAGGTGGCTGAAGAAGTTGGAGACCAAGCGACGTTTATAGAGTTGGATGTGACTGATGAAGAGAATTGGATAAAGCTGGTAGAGAAAACTGAAGAAAGATTCGGACCGATCAATATTTTAGTGAATAACGCCGGAATCGTAGTATCCAAGTCCATTGAAGATACTTCTTTAGAGGACTTCCGGACAACAAGCAGAATCAACCAGGATGGTGTTTTTCTGGGGATGAAACATGTTTTTTCATCCATGAAAAAAGCGGACAGCGGATCGATAGTAAATATTTCATCAATTTCCGGGATGGTAGGAAATACTAATAACAGTGCATATGTCGCATCAAAATTTGCTGTGAGAGGACTGACGAAAGCGGCCGCTGCGGAATTCGCAGAGCATAACATTCGAGTAAACTCTGTTCATCCGGGGACTATCCGTACACCAATGACAGAACAGGAAGATGTGAAAGAACTGGTAAAAGAAATGGAAAAGCAGATTCCCATGAAACGCATCGCCGAGCCGGAAGAAATTTCAAATCTTGTATTGTACCTTGCTTCTGATGAGTCAAGCTATTCCACCGGAACAGAATTTGTTGCGGACGGAGGATTGATACAGCAAGCATAGTGGTAAATATTTAAATAAAAAAACCAAATTAAAAAGCCCGATTCCCTGCTGATCAGAGCAGAGAATCGGGCTTTTAAGTTTTTCTGAAATATAAACTAATGCATCATATTATCCGCCTGTCCTTTAGTTCTGAACACGTTGATGAGCAATCCTGCAAGGAGGACAAAGCCTACATAACCTTGAAGCGGATAGACGAAGTTCACAAGTTCTGTGAATCCGACGAAGCTGAGTGAGAAAGCGGCGATGCTTAACACAACCGCTCCGATTTTAAAGTTGCGCGTATCCGCCTGAATGAAGCGGGCGCCGACAGTATACAGGCAAGGCACTGCCGTACTTAAAATCATGCCGAACAGGGCAAGGCCCATCAGTGCACCGAGGACCGGGTGGAACTGGTCTGCAAGGAGCAGCATCGGCATTTCAGCATACTGCAGTACATCGATGTTTGCATAGACTGCGAGATTGATGATCAAAGCAATCAGTCCAAGAACGACACCGCCTAAAATGGCACCGCGTTTAGCGGACTGTTTATTCTCTTCGCTCGCACCAATCATCATCATGATGCCAAATGCGATAACGATATTAAATGATACATGGAGCAGGGCACTTAAAAACCAGTGCGGTGAAGCGGACAGCTGTTCTGTCGCAATGCCCTCAAGCGTACTCATGTCCGTGCTGCTGATGAACAGGGAATAGATCGCGATAATGATGATCAGCAGGAATGCGAATGGTGTAATCCAACTGATGACCGTAACGATTCTGTTCAGTCCAAGCGTCATCACGAGCATGACTAAAACGGTCAGTGCGATATTTCCGACAATCGCCGAGAGACCAAATTGCTGGGCGACAAGTGAACCTGCCCCGGCAACCATGACCACAGCGACACCGAATAAAAAGAATACAATCAGTATGTCTATGATTGGCCCGACATATCTGCCGGTAATATGATAAAGCGCTCTTCTGTGGGAATTCGCTTTTAGTTTTTCCCCGAGCACGATTAAGTAATATCCGAGTAATGGGTAAAGGATCATTGTAATGATCGCCCCCAATGTTCCGATCCAGCCGGAACTTGTGAAAAATTGAAGTACTTCCTGTCCTGAAGCATAGCCGGCTCCAATGATTGCGCCAATATAGACGCCGGCAACTCTCAAGGTGTCTTTCATCTTAAAACTCACTCTCCATTTGATTGATTAATTCTTAAATTATCGATTAACTGTTTTCAGTCCTGTCACTGGTACCGTTTTCAATTATGCATACGGCAGTGTGCAGAAAAGTTCACTGACTACAGGTCGCGTAAGTATTAATCCAAATCCCCCTTAAAGTTTTTAAATAATTTAGAATTTTTGATACCAAATTAGAGTAACGTAATCATAAAAACTATACAAGGTCAGTTATTAAATTAGGAATTTCTTATGTATCCAGAAGTGTTAATTTACTTATTTATATGAAGAAAGAGGGCTTTCGTGCCGGTTTTGTATTTATTTGAAGAAATTTCAACTGAAAGCCCATATTCGCTTTACAAGCAGTGTATATAATTATAAGATTATTCATAATAATTAAGTAGTGTATATTCATCGTGAATGATGTTTTTATGTGCTATTTAAGTAATGTCAAAGGGGGACTTGTTTTAGCTGGATTGTATTGAAAACAAGTATGGAAAAATAAAATCTGACTCACAATGAGTATAAGGGGATGAATGTTATGAGTGAGTATGAAAAGACTCCTGAAAGTAAAAAGTTAACGCCGAAAAATATTATGAAGTTCCTGATTCCGTCATTATTCGGGATCATAATCTTCCTGGTGCCGATCACAGATGCAGACGGCAACTTCAACATTCTGCTCGGTGTCATTACTGAGTATTTCATTGCTTTATTTGAAGGCTTCCTGCCGGAAGTCATTACCGGGGTAATCATCATTTCCACCGTATTATCCGTCATTACATATTTCTTTAAACCGAAATTCATCACATCTTCAACGACGTTGAATTCATTATTCAACACGAGCCTGTTATGGACGACCATCAGGGTGATCGGTATGATTGCGATCATTATGACTTATTTCCAGGTCGGACTCGAAGTCGTGTTCTCTGATGTCACAGGGGGCACGATGCTCGGACTGTTGACGACATTGATCATGTGGTTTTTAGTCGCCTCATTCCTGATGCCTTATTTAATAAACTTCGGCATCATGGAGTTTACCGGCACACTGCTGAGAAAACTCATCAAGCCTTTATTTACACTGCCGGGCCGTTCCGCCATCGACTTATTGGCATCCTGGATCGGTAACGTAAACGTCGGTGTTGTATTGACACGTGAACAGTATAACCAGGGTTTCTATACCGGCAGGGAGGCAGTCGCCATTGCGACGAATTTCTCGGCGGTATCCCTGCCGTTCTGTCTGGTCATCGCACGTATGCTGGAAGTCGACCATGTCTTTCCGCTGCTTTATTTAACAATCGTGGTGACAGGTATCATCTGTGCCATCATCATTCCGAGAATTCCGCCTATCTCAAGAATTCCGGATACATTTGCGGTTGAGAACCATTACGAAGAAACTGTACCGAAAGATAAAAATGTCTTTAAATGGGCTTTGGAGCAGGCTGTAACAGCTGCTGAAAAATCAGGTTCATTCAAAAAACAGGTCAAACAGGGCATTGAAGTGTTTGTCGATATTTCATTCGTGCTGATTCCGCAAGTGATGGCGATTGGTACAATCGCACTGATCATCGCTGAGTTTACACCGGTGTTCACCATCATTTCACAGCCGATGGTCCTGGTTCTGGAACTCCTGCGTATACCTGAAGCGGAAGCAGCAGCACCGGCAACAATTACAGGGTTTATCGATATGTTCATACCTGCGGTACTCGCCACAGGCATTGAAGCTGAAATGACAAGATTCTTCATCGCAGCATTATCACTCGTCCAGATCATCTATCTGACGGAAATGGCGACGCTGATCATCATTTCAAAAATGCCGGCGAATTTCTGGAGATTGTTGATCATCTTCTTCGAAAGAACGATCATTTCAATACCGATTATTGCGTTGATTGCACATATCATCTATTAAAAATACCTAGGAGGCTGTTCATTGATTAAAGTCGTCCGCACTTATGATTTTCCGGGGGCTTTGGAAATTGAGAAAGAAGTTTTTAAAGGTCGGCTGGAAATTACAGAAGCGCCGTCCGTGACCGAAGATGATCTGATAAAAAACTGCAGCAATGCAGATGCGGTCATCTGTGAATATGAACCAATCACAAAAAGGGTGATTGATGCGCTGCCGAACTTGAAACTGATTGCATTTGGCACCATCGGCTTCAATTATGCAGATGTGGAATATGCGAAATCCAAAGGCATCGCGGTCTCCCATATATCCAAATACTGCATCAGCGAAGTTGCGGATTATACAGCCGGCATGATACTCATGCTGAACCGCGGTATTCTTACTTATCAAAAACAGGTGAAGGATGATAAGAGCTGGCACCTCGATGCCGGATTGAACATGACAAGGCTCGGCACACAGACAGTCGGACTGCTCGGCTTCGGCAACATTCCGAAACTGATTGCAGAAAGACTGAAGCCTTTCGGGGTGAAACTCATCGCATACGATCCGTTTGTCGATAAGAAAGAAGCGAAACAAAAGTACGGCACAGATATCGTCTCCTTTGATGAAGTTCTGGCCGGATCTGATATTTTAAGCATCCATCTGCCGGTCAATAAAGACACTGAACACATCATTAACGACAACAGTATTGAAAAGATGAAAGACGGTGTCACCATCATCAACTCTGCGAGAGGGCAGCTGGTCAGCGAACCGTCGATTGTGAAAGCAATCGAAACCGGAAAAATCGGTTACTACGCAGCAGATGTACTGGAGTACGAAAACCCGGATTTGAGTTCGCATCCATTTATGGATTATGAGAATATCATTTTGACACCGCACATTGCATTTTACTCAGAGGAGTCCGTCAGAGAAGCGACAGTCGAAACCGCGACAAATGTCAAAAACTTCTTTGAAGGTAATTATGAAGAGGCGCAAATTGTTAATGGAGTAAAAGTATAAATCATAATCCAGAAAATTTAATAGTTATAATTTTGTTACTCCCAATTTGAGCAGCCATGCGCAAATTGGGAGTTTTTCATTTTTCTATAATTATAAAGTGACAGACCATCAATGTTAATTTTACAATTATACGAATATTGACAATTTACAATATTAAGTTTTATAATAAAGTCAATGACCTTATAATGACTTTATTATAAAGGAGAGTGAAAAATGAATTTGGGAGAAAAATGCGAAAGCTATTTGTTGGAACTGGCTTCTATCACAGAAGGGGGAGAAGGGTTGACCAGGCTCTATTTGACAAAAGAACATGAGGAAGCTTTAAAAACTATTAAGGGCTGGATGGAGGAAGTCGGACTGACGACAATTGTTGATGATGCTGGTAATTTAATAGGCAGCCATTTTTGTAACGACAAGAATCAACCGACATTAATTATGGGATCACACCAAGATAGTGTAATCAACGGCGGGATATATGATGGGATGTTAGGGGTAGTTGCTCCAATTATTGCGTTACATGAAATAGATTTAAACAGTTTGCCCTATAATTTAAAGATTGTCGCTTTTGGTGATGAGGAAGGGGTTCGATTTAAAACTACGTATTTAGGCAGTAAAGCTCTGACAGGAAATATTTCTGATGAACTAATGAATATAAAAGATGAAAATGACATATCCTTACATGAAGCCCTTAAAATTTTCGGTCTAAATCCGGGTAATATATCAGAATCCAAATTGGTTGAAGAAAATCTTGATTATGTGGAAGTACACATAGAACAGGGACCTGTGCTGGAGAAAGAAAATAAAAGTGTAGGCATAGTTAAAGCTATAAACGCATTTCAACGTTATGAATATATTATAGATGGTAAGGCCGGGCATGCAGGAACGACGCCGATGAATATGAGACAGGATGCCGGTGTAGTGATGGCTGAAACAGTTGTTTTCATTAAAGAAATCGCAGATCAAACAGAGGGACTGGTCGCTACTGTTGGTCAGGCTTCTTTAAAACCGGGGGCCATCAATGTGATACCAGATCAATCCGTATTTTCTTTGGATATAAGAGCCCCTGAAGAGACAATTATTGATAAAGCAATAGGTAAAATCAAAGAAAAATTGAAAGCGGTTTCTTGCGAGCATGGGGTTACTTATCAAATGAAGCGATTGGCAAGGGGAGATGCCTGTGAATGTGATAAAAATATAATAAATCTAATTAAAAGCTCAGTAGAAGAAAACAAAATCAAACCTGTATTTTTGAATAGTGGTGCAGGTCATGACGCACAAGAAATGAGTAATATTGCGAATGTCGGAATGTTATTCGTACGTTGTAAAGAAGGTATCAGCCATCATCCTGATGAATATGTGGGGAAACAAGATTTAGAGTCTGCCGTAAAGGTAATTCAATCTATATTAAAAAACTATAATAAGGGATAGTGAATAGTATGGAAGAAAATAAAAAGAAGAAAAGTTGGCTTGAGAAAATACCGCATCCACTTGCACTATTGTTTTACATCGTTATACTGGCTGCTGTTTTAACATATATAATTCCAGCAGGCGCTTATGACAGAGAAGAAGTTGATGATACTACTCGAACGATACCTGGAACTTTTGAGACGACTGAAAGTAATCCTGCTAATATTATGGATATCTTTACTGCATTCCCTCAAGGTTTTACAGAAATTGCAGAGATCGTTTTTATAGTATTTGCAGCGGCTATGATGTTCGGTATTTTAGATAAAACAGGTATGTTGGAAAATACAGTCGGAACTTTTGTAAAAAAATTAGGTTTAAAACGACAATATATGATTGTTGTCATAATGACATTTGTTTATGGTTTATTAGGTATATTTGTTGGTTATGAAAATAATATTGCGCTTGTACCTATAGCGATTATTTTAAGTCTTGCAATTCGTGGCGACGTTATTCTAGGTGCAGGTATTGCGATTGGCGGTATATCAGTAGGATTTGGTTTGTCTCCATTTAACCCGTATACCATTGGTGTCGGTCATACAATCGCTGAAATGCAGATTTTTTCAGGTTGGTTCTTCAGATCAATCTTAGTAATCAGTGTGCTCTCTCTGCTTGCTGCTTATAACATCAGGTACTTTAAAAAAATACAAAAAGATGAGAGTAAAAGTTTGAGTGATGGAATCTCCACTGAAGGTATGGAATTAACTCAACCATTGGAATCTTACAGTATGAGAAAAAGAGATATTGCAATGTTGATTGTATTTTTATTAGGTATAATTGTGATGCTGATAGGGGTATTTACAGCTGAATGGTACATCAATGAAATTTCTGCAATATTTTTAATGGTCGGTATTGTAAACGGTGTAATTGCCAAGATGAATGGCAGCCAGATTGCTGAGACTTTTTCCAAGGCGTTAGAACCAAGTGCTTTAGCAGCTGTTCTAATCGGGGCGGCCCAGGCCATCCAAATTGTCATGACACACGGGAATATCACGGATACGATTGCTTTTGCATTTGTGAGTGTGCTTGAAGAGCTGCCAATTATGCTGGCTGCTATTTTCATGTCGATTGCTCAAGGGATAATTAATGTGTTTATTCCCGGAGGCAGTGGACAGGCATTGGTTACTTTGCCAATCATGATACCAGTCGGGGATATGATAGGTCTTACACGTCAGACAACTATATTGGCATTCCAGGTCGGTGATGGTGTAGCCAATATCATAACGCCTACTTTAGGCGGCTTAATGGCGATGTTGGGGTTATGTAAAGTACCATATGGCAGATGGTTAAGATATATTTTCCCATTCACTATATTAGTATTTGTAGTAAGTTGGATTGCTTTGGTCATCAGTGTGCTAATTGAGTGGGGACCAATCTAAAATAGGAGAAGTGAGCTACCGATGGAGAACCTAACAAAAAAATTATATGATGATTTTGAAGAAAGTAATTTGAAAAATGAGGATGTCGCACTGCTTTGTATCGATATGCAGTATTATGACTGCGAACCCGGGTATGGTTTTTTTGAAGATGTGAAAAGAAACGATCCAAAATTCTCATATTATTTTGATCAACTTGAAAGCACAGTATTTCCTACAGTTAAAAAAATTCAGAACTTATTTAGAAAAGAAGGTCAAGAAGTAATTCATGTAAAAATTGAATCCTTAACTGAAGATGGAAGAGACCGAAGCACCAGTCATAAAAGAATCGGCTGTCACGTACGAAAGGGTACAAAAGAAGCTGAATTTATGAAGGGAGTCGCACCGGTCGGCGATGAAATAGTAATTACAAAAACTGCTTCAGGGGCCTTTAACAGTACAAATATCGATTTTGTGTTGAAGAATTTAGGGATTAAGCATATTGTTGTGGTTGGAGTTTTGACGAATGAATGCATTGATACAACGGTCAGGGATGGAGCAGATCGTGGGTATGATATGACTATTATAAAAGAAGGCGTAGCAACTACCAACGAAGTTGTTAATGAATTTACATTAAATATACTTGCTGGTGTATATGCTAAAGTTCTATCTTATGCTGATATCGAGAAGCATTTCTAAAATAAAAGGATTAACAAATTCACATAATTTGTTAATCCTTTTATTTATAATGTTATTTTAATGACATTTACCGGGCGTCCTGATTTACCTTCGTGAATAGAATCAATAATTTCAGCATAACCAGCATTTATAAACATCCTCAAAATTCTATTTGCACTACGATGACTGATATTTAAATAATGTGCAAATTCTTTAGCAGTTACAGATTGTACATCCTTTAACGTGAGTGTTCTATAAATTTTGTAAATATAATCTTCGCTTAAACCAATTTTATGTGATGCGTCCTCAATTATTTCGCTATCTAAAATTGGTTCTACCAGAGAAAAAGGTGATTCTGTAAATGGACCTCTTAACTGAAGGCTAGCATCCAAGATGTATAAATTTCCGAAATCCTCTAGCAGTGCAGCATTTAAAGCCGTCTCAGTGTTTATCTCTGCCCGATATACGGAACATCCATAAGAGATACCGGAATATATCTTATTATCCGACGCAGCCGCCAATTCAAAAAAGTCGGAGTGGATAAGAGGGTTATTCAAATGTTTTTTGGTTGAATATATTGTGTATACATCTTCATGCAATATTAAAGTGCCGTCACAATTTTTAGTGTAAGCATTGAGTTGACTTTCCAAATCCAATTTCCGTTGAAAATTTTCATACTTACTGAAAGAATCAGGTAAACTGACTTTTATTTTTTGTACAGCAATACTTTGCATAGATAATTCTACTTTTTCTATTTCATGAATTAATGACCCCAATGTATATCGGATATCAAAATCTGTCGTATGCAAACGATATACTGGAATATTTTTCTGATTGAAATAGGTATATATAGATGCAAACGTAGTAACGATTGCATCAGAACCATTTTTAAAATTTTCCTCATGAAATGCTATATAGTCATTTTCTGAATGATAAATTTCATAAGGCAATATATCGAAGTGATAGTCATCTAATTCAATAAGCATTTCTTTCGGTGCATCCGATGCAACCACATCGATGGAAAAACTCGTGTATTTTGAATCTATTTGAGTATAAAAAAGTGAGAGTAATCCAAAGCCGCTGTGAGGGATAAATGAATTCGGCTTATGAACATTAAGCTTGGATATCACTGACCCATGAACTGATGGACCTGAAAATAAAATCCCATCCATTTCGCTATTGTATTTTTCAGCAACATCTACTGCATCTTTAAGTGTCAGTGCCTCATAAGCTTTTAATACTACGTTTTGAGGCATCTCGCTTTGAAATTTCATAATTCTTTCAAGAGAATCTGATGGTCCAACGACGCCTATAATCATTAAATACACCTCACTTCAATTTCCTTTTAATATTATTCTTCAAATATATTATATATGTTTTTTAAGTAATTTTTTGCTTTTTGTATCCGGATTCAGAGAAGTCACAATTAAATCTGTGTTTTTCAAGTTATAAAAACAGATGGATATCTTACTGGAAATCCATCTTAAACCAAGTTGTTATACAGTCAATAATAATCAAGATTAACAGATATCACAATAAACTTTACTATTAAATATTATATCCACAATAAAAACCATGAGTTATATAGAGAAAAAATAAAGGACTGGAGTATTATTGACTCCGGTCTTGGTATCTTGTGAAAAATCTAATCGTCCTTTTCTTTTTTCGTAATTCTTACTGTATTTATCTTTCTTTCCTCTGCATCGACGATTTCGAATGTCAGGTTGTCATGTGTCATCGTATCTCCGACTTCTGGAATGTCTTCAAATTCACTCAGTATGAATCCTGCAAGGTTGTCTTCTTCTTCCGGGATATGTGTGTTGAATGTATTGTTCAGGAAGTGAAGCGGGATTTTACTGTCACAGACGATTTCATTCCGTGTCTGTCTCTTTATAAGGATACCGTCGACATCCGTTTCATCTTGAATATCCTGACCAATGAGTGTTTCAATCAACTCTTCGTTAGTGACAATCCCTTCAGTACCGCCAAACTCATCAAGTACGATTGCCATGTGTTTGTTCTCTTTAAGCATCCTTTGGAAGACAGTTTTGATCGGCTGGAATTCATAGACGGTCATCGGCTCCAAGTCAGAGAATTCCTTGATGGATTTTTCAGGATGATCTGACCATGCGACGAAAAATTTGGCATGAAAGACACCGATAATATTATCCAGATCGCCTTCGTATACAGGATAGCGGCTGTATCTGGAATTGAGCAGTGTTTCTTTCGCTTCCTCAAAAGTGGTATCCGCACTCAGACCGTCCAGTTCCGTACGCGGGGTCTGTAGCACATCGGCAACATTGAGGTGGGAGAAATCAAGCACACCTTTCAGGCTGTAAACTTCTTCATTTTCAAAAGTCCCTTCGGTATGTCCGATATCCACCATTGCACGCATATCTGACCGGGTGATGGTCGTATTTCTGTCAGCATCTTTGCCGAGCAGTCTGATGGTTGTTCGTGTCAGCAGGTTCAACAGCCAAATAAAAGGTCTTAAAACAAATAAAATCGCCACAGTCGGATAGTAGACAATGTGGGAAAATCTTTCCGGGAAAGCCGCTGCCACAGATTTTGGCAAGACTTCAGCAAAAATGATGATCAGAACTGTAAGTATCGCTGTCACAATACCAACACTCCAACCGAATTCGAGAGCCACAATCGTCACGAGTGACGGCAGTATGATATTCGGCAGGTTGTTGGCAATCAAGATCCCCGGGATGAAAATGGTTGGGTTATCTACCAGCTTCAACAGCCGCGCTGCCTTCTTATCCCCGGCGCTTGCTTTCATGCGCAGCTTCATCTCGTTCGTCGCAGTAAGTGCAGTTTCACTGCCCGAGAAATAACCTGAGGCCATGAAAAGTAAAATGATTGCTATAAATAATCCAGTCAAATGTATTCACCTTCTTGGTTAGTATTTAAATGTAATCTGAATTTAGTTAGTTAAATTATAACAAAGTAGGGGAGGGATGCTAAAAAGCTGTTTTTAGAAAGTGTCCTTTATAAGGTTTGTGCCCTTATTCGTATACCAGTAAACTACTCAAAATGAACAAACTAAAAGGCTGCAGAAGGTTATTCTACAGCCGATAGTAGTGTATTATCTTACATTAAATAGATTTTTGCGTTGTACAGAAGTATCTTTATGGTTTAAGTGGCTGTTGATATGCTGTGCAGCTGTAAATCCAGTCTGGATTGCAGTTTCTGTATAAAGCGTGCCTAAATAGTCACCGGCCAGGAACAATCTTTTATCCGGCTGTGTGAGTGCAGATTGAATATCAGCCCGTCCCGGATAAATATATGCTGAACCGTACGGGAATTTTTCAACATGTGCTTCAACAACATACTTGCTGAAATTAGGGAATATGGAATCCAAGTCTTTAAGGTAGATATCAATAATTTCTTCTTCAGTTTTATCGAGCAATGCTTTGCCACGTCCAGCAGGAGAGAATGTCATAAATGAACTTCCAGGTTTTCTTCTTTTGTTTTGTGCATGAATCAGGTTTGAACAATGTATCAGTATATCAAAAGATTTTTTAGGTGTTGCAAAAGAATATACTTCGTCCCATGGTTGCGGAGTAGTCTCATCAGTCAGGAAAGCAGCACTGACATGTGGTCCGTATTTCACTTGATCGAGTGCAGCTGAGATCTTTTCATCCAAGTTAACAGCAATTTCTTTAGTAATTGGCGCAGGTGTGGTCAAGACTGCATATTTGGCCTTTTCCTGATATTCGACACCATCCTGTACATATGTGACCTCGACGTGATCCTCATACTGCAGCACTTCTTTCACTTCACAACTCAGCTGTACACTTTTTTCCAGTATTGACGCTATAGTGTCCGTCAGAGTGGAAGGTCCGCCTAAAACATTTCTGGATAAACCAGAGCCCTTATCCCAGATTGTATGGAAATATCCGACTCCAGCACCTGCTGATATTTGTTCAGGATCTCCAGTTGAACGGCTAACTGTCGGTCTAAAGATGGCATCAGCATCTTCCGGTAATTCACCTGTAAAATCTGAAAAAGTTTTATGATTCATGAAGTCAAGAATGCGCTGCTGCCAAGTATTATAATCTTCATGGGGTTTCTTTTTCGCCGCTTTGCCGTATCTTAGAACACTGGCTTTCACTTTTGCACCTGCTTTTACAAGTGCAAGTCTTGCCTCCCATGACATGGGTACGCGGAATGGATATGATTCAACAGGGCCGCTTTTCAGTAATTTACCATTGAGAGACATTGCTGTCAGTATACCTGGTACAGGGAGTGAGGAGATACCCACGGATTTGAACAGCTCATTTGTTGCAGATCCTTCACCTGCATAAACATGACCGCCCCAATTCAACCAGTAGTCTCCTCTTCGTTCTGATTTTACTCTTCCACCAATGCGATTCTCAGACTCCAACAATAAAATATCGTGATGCTTCAGGCGCCATGCTGCTGATAAACCGGCAAGACCGCCACCAACTATAATTACATCTTTCATTAATACACCTCATTTTCAAAATTAATTTCAATTAAAACGTTTACAAATCAACTAGTACTGACTGCGTGAAGGTATAATGCCATTGGATAGCTCTTTATGTCAGAGTGAATTTATACGATTTATTATATTGGATGCGTTTTCATCCCTTGATAAAAAAATAAATCGTTACTAATACAAAATTATTAAATAATTGAAAATATCTCTAACTTACGAATACATTATCACTAAAATGAATATATGTAAACCATAATAATTTAAAGGGATTATTTATGTTCAAAATATACTATCAGATTTTGTCACAAACTATGTTAAGTTATTACTAAGATATTTATCATCTGAAGGGACGAATTGTATGAATAAAGATTCTAAGAAACCTTTGAAGAAAAGAATTATTGAAGTTAAAGATGAACTGCCAAAAAAGCAAAAGGAATTGTGTGATTTCATACTTAAGAATTTTTCCAGTCTCGGTTTGGCTACGATAAAAGATCTTTCGGAGCAGGCGGGAGTTGGAATATCTACCGTAATGAGAACAATCAAAGCTCTGGACTATGATAACTTTAATGATTTCAGAAGAGCTATTTATGAAGATGCAATACCTGGAGAATCAAAATGGACATTGAAGAATTCCATAGACACTTTCTCTGGAGATAAGAACAGTGTAGTAAAAGTGTGGGGAGAGAGCGTAAAGCTGCTTGAAAGCTCCTTGAATGAAGAGTTCTTGATAAGTTTTGATAATGCAATGGAGTACATCAATAATGCCGAATCTATCAATATTTTTGGATCAAGACCTTATAAATCTGCCGCAACTTATATGAATCAGGTGTTGGGTGAGTTTAACAGTCATGTCAGATTATTAGATAATGATGCTGAGACATTATTTGATAAAATACTTCATATTGAAAAAGGAGAGCTATTAATAATATTTGCTTTTGAGCCATACACTAACTTGGTCGTCAATGCCGTTAAAGAAGCATACGAACAAGGGGCCGATATTATATTAATTACAGATTTTGATTCAAACCCAATCATTAAAGAGGCGGTTGTTGTCATTAAACTTTTAATTAATCAAAAACATTTTACGATTTTACCCATCATTGCACTTATTGACGCGATGATTTTGTCCGCCGGCCAACATTCAAGTGAAGAATCACTTGAGCAGATGAAATTACTTGAGGAGACATTGATAAAAAATAATATACTCTATCATTCTTGATAATCAGCGTTTCCAATGCAAACACAGCATTGGAACTTTTTTATCTGAATTTACCTAAACTATTTTGAATATAAATAATCCCTTTTTTAATATTGTGGTTTACAATATTCCCTTATGATGCTAATCTGTTTATGAAAGCGAATACAGAGAAGGGGAAGTGATATTGAAATTGAGCAAAGTTAACAGAACATCCATCACTTTTGCATTTGCGTACATCAGTTTCATAGTAGGAGCAGGTTTTTCAACAGGTCAGGAAATTTTGCAGTTTTTTGCCAACCACGGAATATGGGGGTATGCAACAGCAGCTACAGCTGGGCTGTTAATTACACTGGTTGGGATGCAGATTTCAAAACTCGGTTTCATATTGGGATCGGAAGATTATGCTTTATCTTTAAACCAGTTGTTTGGTACAAGAATTGGAAAGGTTTTTGATTACTTACTGACCTTCTTTTTCTACGGACTGTCGGTAATTATGATTGCCGGAACAGGTTCGGCATTTTATGACGGTTTTGGTCTACCTCCATGGGTAGGAGTATTATTTACAGTCATTCTTTTATTCATAGTACTGCAGTTTGATTTTACTTCTGTCGCAAAGATACTTGGAATCATCACACCGTTTTTGATTGTTGCAGTGTTCATCATTGCAGGTTTGAGTATTTTGTCCCCTAATGTACCTTTAAGTGAAGTCGATCAGCATACTGACATTAATAGAACTCCAAGTGGCTTATGGGTGTGGGATGCCATCACTTATGCCGGACTTGTCATAGCAAACAGCTTTGGATATCTGGTCATCATGGGCGCAGCAAGTAAAAATCAGATGATATCGAAAAGAGGAATCATGTTTGGTGGTCTGATTTTCACGGTATTACTTCTTCTGATGACTGCGGGCTTGATAGCAAACCTGCAAATTGCGAATCAGGCGGACATGCCAACGTTACTGATGGCGAATGAAGTACATCCAAGTTTAAGAGTATTAATGACAGTAATTATGGTAGGTGTCATGTTCAATAGTGTCATCGGCGTACTGTATCCGTTTCTGACGCGCTTTACAAAATCCTATTCGATGAAATATCGTGTAATGCTTGGGGTGTCATTGTTATTGGCATTTGTTCTAAGTTTCATAGGATTTGTTGATTTGGTCAACTTCTTCTATCCAATATTTGGATATATCGGTATTTTTATCTCTCTTGCATTTTTAGTTTTATGGATTAGAGCGAAATATTATGGAAAAAGAATACAATAACAATCTGCTGTAAGATTTGTTGAGAATTAATATCTTAAATATAAAAGTATTCGCTTGGGAGAGTTCAGTTTTTGATATCAGAATATTCTTTAAAGGAGGAATAGGAATGAGTATTGAGGTTTTGAATTTAAAACCTAAAGTTGAAGAATTTTTGAAAGGGACAATAGGACTTTATGTAGATGGTGAGTATAAAAGCGCCATTGACGGTGAAACATTTGACGTGATCAACCCGGCAACAGAAGAAAAATTCGCAGAAGTTTATAAAGGAAAAGCAAATGATGTGGAAGTTGCTGTCAAGGCAGCGAGAGAAGCTTTTGATAATGGTGAGTGGACAGATATGGAAGCTCACACAAGAATGCAGCTGATCAATAATTTTGCATCTCTTTTGAAAGAGAACCGAGAAGAGCTTGCACAGCTGGAAACCATAGACAATGGCAAGCCTTATGAAGCGGCGCTCACGGATGATGTCGACGGCACAATCCAGCAATTTGAATACTATGCGGGGTTTGCCACGAAAATCACGGGTAAAACGACTGAAGTTTCATCGGATTATTTAAACTACACTTTACATGAGCCTGTAGGAGTAGTCGGACAGATCATCCCTTGGAACTTCCCGCTGCTCATGGCTTCATGGAAACTTGGTTCAGCACTTGCAGTCGGCTGTACGGTCGTCATCAAGCCGGCATCGGAAACACCGTTATCATTATTATATATAGGGAAATTGTTCAAAGAAGCCGGTTTTCCGGACGGGGTCGTAAATATTGTTCCCGGTTCAGGCAGTGATGCCGGTGAGGCAATCATCAAGCATCAGAATGTCGATAAAGTTTCGTTCACAGGTTCCACAGAAGTTGGGAAAAATGTAATGAGACAGGCGGCGGAACAGGTGAAAAGTATCACTTTGGAACTCGGCGGAAAATCTCCGGGTATCATTTTGAAGGATGCGGATCTCGAAGAGACGATTGACGGCACACTGTCAGGAACGATGTACAATCATGGCCAGAACTGCAGTGCTGTCACAAGAATCTATGTCCAGAGAGAGATTTACGAAGAAGTGATCCAGGGTCTCAAGGAAAGGGCGGAAAAGATCAAGCTCGGCCCGGGCATGGATAAGGATACAGATATGGGGCCACTGGTTTCCAAAAAACAGCAGCAGACCGTACTGGATTACATTGAGAAGGGCAAAGAAGAAGGTGCCAGACTCATCACGGGCGGAACCGCACCGTTTGACAAAGGCTACTTTGTAGAACCGACAATTTTTGCTGATGTGGAAGATGATATGACGATCGCAAGAGAAGAGATTTTCGGTCCGGTCATGGCAGTGATGCCTTTTGACGATGTGGAAGAAGCCATCACCAGGGCGAATGACAGTGATTATGGTCTGGCAGCAAGCGTATGGACACAAAATATAAAGTTGGGCCATTATATTACGAAAAAACTGGAAGCAGGCACCGTCTGGATCAACGACGTGGGGCTGGAGTTGGAAACAATGCCGTTCGGCGGCTATAAACAATCCGGCATCGGCCGTGAAATGGGCGGAGAATACGGATTGGAAAATTACACGGAAGTCAAAAGTGTCTACGTCAATATAAAACAATAAAATGCTGAGGAGAATGAATATGTTTAAACCTTATGGTATGATTCCGGCTTTACCTACACCGATGAAAAACGGTGGAGTGATAGACTACGATGGTTTGGAAAAAGTGATTAACCATGTCATAGACCACGGTGTCCACGGCGTATTGGTCGGCGGCAGCAACGGTGAGTATTCATTGATGACTCTGGAAGAGAGAAAAGAAGTCATTAAATTTGTCACAGATAAAACAGACGACCGGGTGCCTGTTATGGCAGGTACAGGATGTCATAGGGAAGAGGATACCATCGAACTGACGCAATATGCGGCGGAAGTCGGTGTAAAGAGTGCCCTCGTCATCAATCCTTATTATATGGTCATCCGTGATGAAGATATTTACAATTACTACAAAAGAGTCGCAGAAAGTACCGATATCAGCATCATCATCTACAATTATCCGGATGCGACAGGTGTCATGCTCGAGCCTGAACTGATTGACAGAATCGGCAGGATTGAAAATGTGACTGGCATCAAGAACACCACTGACGGTGTTCATACTTCGAAACTGCTTCAACTGACTGAAGACAACCCGGATTTCAACGTATTGACAGGGTTTGAAGATCTCATCGTTCCGACGCTGGCACTCGGCGGCGAGGGCGCGATCGGTGTGGTACACAACCTGGCACCGGACAAAGTCGTTAAACTGTATGATCTGATTGTCAACGACAACAATATCAAAGAGGCGACCGAACTCAATAAAAAACTGCAGCCCCTTTATAACCTTGTTGAAGAAGAAGTCATCCCGGGCACTGTGAAAGCAGGACTGGAAGGACTCGGGCTGCCGGGCGGGCCGAGCAGAGCACCGCTGCCTGAGGCGTCGGACGAGTTCAAGAAGAAAATTAAAGACTATCTCGGAAAACTTAACAGTTAGTTTCATAAAGAAATGCCTGCATCGGCTTAAATAAGCGATGCAGGCATTTTTTCGGTGCGCCCGGCATGGGTGACAACTTGGTGGTGAAAGTCCACTACAGTCTTGGCAGTAGGAACTGTTAGCTGACGGCAAGGGTGTCCATCGTGAGGTGGAATCTGAAGGAAGCCTGAGGCAAACACTCGCACTGACGGACAGAAACTTCATAACAAGGCTGACTTGGCGCGGACGAGCTAACCGAACATAGTAAAGTCCAATACTGCCCAGACGCCATACAGTAAATGAAGCAGTGACATGAGTGGAAGGTTGTCAGTCTTACCCGGGGAGGTCTCACAGGCGGCAGATGCCGTAGTAACAACGAACTGTGAGAAGTCAGCCGAGGTCGTAGTAGGTTGAATACCGAAGGACCGAACAATATTCATACAAAGTATAGAATGGAGGTTAACGATTCACGATGATTACAGAAAACAACATGGGTTGGCAGACTGCGGAGAGATAGGGCAGCACCCGAAGGGTATGCAGATGCGTATAGTGAATCGGTAGGTGAAATGAAAGAAATGTATCGTGAGTCCGCATCACTGATGCGGCAAGTTGTCAGTCATGACAATTTAATCAAAGCCATTCAAGCCGTCCGGCGCAACAAAGGGGCGCCGGGTATCGACGGCATGGGTGTGGACGAAGTGGAAAGCCATATGGTCGCCCACTACGGCCCTTTGAAAGAAAAACTGCTCAACGGGACGTATCAGCCACAACCCGTCAAGCGGGTGGAAATACCGAAAGCCAATGGCGGTGTGCGCAAACTCGGCATCCCAGTGGTCCGGGACCGTGTCATCCAACAAGCGATCCGACAGGTCATCGAACCCATCATCGATCCGCAGTTTATGCCGAACAGCCACGGTTTCCGACCCAAACGGAGTACCCACACGGCACTCAAACAGTGTGCCGCGCACTATGCGGCCGGGTATCGTGTCGTCGTGGACTGTGACTTGAAACAATGCTTTGATACATTGAACCATGACAAGCTCATGCATCACTTTGAGCAATTCATTCAAGACAAAGCCATCTCATCCTTTATCCGTAAATGCCTGCGGAGTGATGTGATTGAACTATCCGGCGACTTCGTAGACAGTCATACCGGTGCCCCACAAGGGGGCGTGATATCGCCGCTGCTCAGTAACATTTATCTTCACGAATTGGATAAGGAACTGATAAAGCGCGGGCACCGGTTCGTCCGGTACGCTGATGATTTCGTGATATTCGTGAAATCCAGACGGGCGGGCGACCGTGTGCTGAAGAGTGTGACCCACTTCATTGAGAAGGATTTAAAACTGACAGTCAATGCCGACAAGAGTCAAGTGGGGTCACCGGCGCGTTTAAAGTTTTTGAGTTGTCTGATGATGAAAGTGGGTGGGGTCTATCGTTTCAGACCCGCCAACACAGCCAAGCGCAAATTCAAAGCGACACTGAAGCGCTTGACCAAACGCAGTCGTCCGGGGACTTTCCGACAGATTGTCAAAGAGATTAACCAAGTGACACGGGGTTGGATTAATTATTTCGGACAGGGGTTCATCAAAGGTTTCATAGAAGATATTGAACCCTGGCTGCGCCGCCGTATCAGGCAACTCATTCTCAAACGGTGGAAACAACCGAAAACGAAAATCAGAATGCTCGAACGGTATGGCTTGGACGCTGACGGTGCCAGACGCATTGCGTATTCGCGCAAAAAGTACTGGCACCTATCCAAAACAGAAGAAGTCCATCATGTGTTGACAACAAAGAGACTCCGCCAATGGGGTTTAGCGCCGCTAAACCAATTGGCAGAGTCTGCTTACGCAAGGTATTGAACCGCCCAGTACGGAGCCGTACGCTGGGTGGTGTGAGAGGACGGGAGTCACTCACTCCCTCCTACTCGATTACTGCGTCTCCGGCAGAATTTTTCTATTCATCAGAAGTCCCAAGCGTCATTCCGCCGTCAACGACAATTTCCGCACCTGTACAGTAATCACTGTCATCGGAAGCAAGAAATGCAACAGTCTTCGCGATATCCACCGGTTTGCCGATACGGCCGAGCGGGACTGAATCGTAGTAGGAAAGAAGTTCTTCATTGTCGGGCATCATCCCTGTGTCGATTGCACCCGGATGGACCATATTTACACGGATACCATGCGGCCCCAATTCGACAGCAGCAGCTTTCGACATTGCAACCACGGCTGATTTGGTGGCAGCATACGCAGAAGATCTGCTGATCGGTGCAAATGATGAAATGGAAACGTTGTTGATGATGGAACCTTTCCGCTGTTTTTCCATGTAGGGGATGACAGCCTGCATGCCCATGAATACCCCGAGTTGATTCACATTGATCAATTGCTGATAGTCCTCAAGCGACACCTCTTTGAACGACTGCCTTTTGAAAGCGCCGGCATTATTGACCAATACATCGATTCTTCCGAACTGATCGATGATTTTACCGGCAGCGGACTGCCAATCACTTTCTTTCGTGACATCCAATTGAACAGGAAAAGCGTGATCTTTTCCAATGATGTCAGCTGTTTCTTCTGCATCATCATAATTGCGCGCACCGATACCGACGATGGCGCCGGAGGACGCAAGATGTTCAGCGATTGCCCTGCCCTGGCCGCGGTTCGCCCCGGTCACAAGCACAATCTGGTTGTTTAAGTCTGGCATATGTACACCTCTTGTAAGTTATTGTTTATCCAGTTATTACTTCCTTTTTTAATGTATCATATAATCAGGCAGATAAGAATTGTCTGATATTTTCTGAGACGGAGAAATAGACCGCTTAAAAATATATAATGTGAATCATTAATCATTGCAGTATATTGCCGGTCATAATTTCATAATTGATAAATTTAGATTGGCGGTGTTCTTTTTGAGTAGATTAATTGATAGGAAAAGCTTTTCAATAAAAGATTCAGGTTCGATACTGGCATTTGAAACAGCAGGCAGCGGCCATTGGGCTGAATGGGATCGATATCTTACCATAGATGATCAAAGAGCGTTTCTTATAGGAAATATATGTGGAACATGTGAATTTTTCTTTGAGCGGTTGGATGGTGTGAGTCAAGGTGTTTCACCGAGAGAAGTCAGTACGGCATTATAAAATAGCGTTTCAAAACTGGATGTTGATCTGGTTTCGAAGGCGTCATCCATATTGCCGGAAGGTGATTATGAAGTGTCACTGTTAGAACTGAAAACGAAGTTGATTGAACCCGGCACAGATGAAGATTACTTCACTAATGAACAAGTTCATGTATGGGGAATAGATTCATTTGTGGGATTGCCGCATCATCCTAAAGTCAAATATTACCGCTGTTTGGAAAAGGAACTGAACAGCAAATCGAAACTGTTTGAGTTCGTTGTACCGACCTTCCCGGTGAGTTGACTGGATGATGACACCATAGATAAGTATAGATCACCAATATCAGATGACAGAAAACCTACCGCACTGTGCTTATCTGTCCTCGATATAAAAGAACCTTCTGACTATGGGAATCATGTAGACCATCCCGAACATTGGTGTCTGAAGCATTATATCGTGGACGGGCATCACAAAGTTTTCTCTGCTTCTTTGTTGGAGCAATCGATCACTATGCTGTCTTTTCTTGCAAAAGGAGAGGGTATTTCCAATGATGAAGATATAGAGGCGCTGTTCAGAAATTTGTAGGTGGAAAGCTGCCAGGCCATAGTAAAATAAAGTCATCATCTTCAGTTTGCATATAAACGTCTGAATGATGGTGTGCAAAGTATGATCGAAGTTATGGTACATAAACATTAGAATATAAAGGGAGTATATTTAGTATGAAAGAGAAAATGAACAGACTCGACTGCCGTGAGGACATTCTGGATATTACGAAAAAGCTCGTCGGCATCAAAAGCGAAGTCAATACGAACGGGGAAATAGCGGCTGCAGAAGCGATATACAATATGCTTGAAGCTCATCCTTATTTTAAAGAAAATCCATCTCAGCTTGTGATGCCCCGGACAATCAATGATGAGCGTGAACGGTACAATGTCATGGCCTATGTCAAAGGAACAAAAGGTGAGAGCAAACGAACGGTAGTGCTGATGGGCCACATGGATACGGTCGGTGTGGATGATTTCGGGGCGAACCAGGCGCTGGCATTCAAGCCGGATGAATGGAAGGCCCATTTGACTGGTGAAAAGCTGACGGAAGCGGTTCAGGCCCAGGTCGACTCTGATGACTGGATGTTCGGCCGTGGTGTATTGGATATGAAGAGCGGGACAGCAAGTAACATTTACCTGCTGACACATTATGCATCCAATCCGGAACTGCTCGATGGTAACATTGTTTTCATAGCGGAGTGTGATGAAGAAGACGGTTCACATGGAATTTTATCCGCTCTGAAGACATTGAAGCGTTGGCGGGAGGAAGAAGACTTTGAATATGTCGGAGCCGTCAATGCGGATTTCGTCGCACCGGCATACGCGGGGGATGACAACCGTTACATATATAAAGGCACGGTAGGCAAACTTTTACCTTCATTCTTTATCACAGGTGAGGAAACGCATGTCGGCTCAGCTTTCGACGGACTTGATCCGAACTTCATCGCAGCGGAACTGACACGTCAGATCAGCTATAATCCGGACCTGTCGGATATGGCACTTGGGGAGGCGACGCTGCCGCCGGTTTCACTTAAGCAGACGGACCTGAAACCGAACTATACTGTACAGACAGCGTTATCTGCGTATGTCTACTACAACTTTTTCGTTCATTCCTGGTCGCCTGAGAAGGTGCTGGAGCTGTTGAAGGCGCAGGCACATATTGCTTTCAGTAATGCATTGGACACTTTCCGCACACGTTACGGGAAGTACAGTGAGTTGAGTGGCGGGGAAGTGCGAGAGAAAGACTGGCAACCGAGGGTCTTCACATATGATGAGATGAATGACTTGCTTGAACAGACTCACGGGGAAAGTTACACAGATCATATGAATGCATTCAAAGCAGAACTTGAGCAGGATGAAAGCCTTGATTCGCGTATGCTCGCAGCACGAGTGGTGGAAGAGGCCTGGGACTTCATGCCGGACAAACATCCGGCAATCATCGTCTTTTATTCTTCATTGTATTCACCGCGGGTTGCACTGGCAGGTGAGGATGTGAATGAACGCAGACTGATGGATGCATTGGACAGTGCGATAGAAGCGGTGCAGCCGGAGTATGACTATCCCATTGTTGCGAAAAATTTCTTCCCGCATATATCAGATATGAGCTTTGTGGCGATGAGTGATGATATGTCGGAAATCGATGATATGATTCGCAATACACCTTCATGGGGGAAGAAACTGTTTGTTGAGTACCAGGATGTCGCAGATCTGAATATTCCGGTTATCAATATTGGTCCATACGGAATGGACGGTCATAAGAGACTGGAGCGGATGGAGATGACCTACTCGCTCGAAATGGTGCCGAATCTGACGAATATCGTTTTGAATAAAGTGCTTGAAGCGGAAGAAGAATGAAAATAAAGATCACATGCTCAGCGTGGGGTCTTTATTTATTAAAACTCATGCGATTGAAGAATGAACTATAAAGGATGCTTCCGCATGAGACACATGTTTTTTATTTTTAGCCTCTGTTAAATGTTTATGGATGTGTTTCAACAGCACCGAATAGGGAACTTACAAAATAAACGGAGCAGGGGGAGGAAAAATATGAAAGTATTTGTTTATGGTGGCAGCGAGATACTGGGCGAGCATATTTTAAAGCGGCTGGATAAAAAAGGACATGAAGCAGTGACGGTTGTTCAGACTGACAACAGGGCGGAAGCGCTGGAGCAACTGGGTAATGTTGAAGTGATCATTGACGGAGATGACAGTTTTACGAGGGCGCTCGAGGATGCCGATGCCATCATCTATATCGCGAGTGCGAGCCCCGGGACTGGAGAAGATCAGGATGCCCTGGTCGATGCCGATGCGGTGATGGAATCACTCGAAGAAGCACAGCAGCAGAGAATAGAACGCATCGTCTATTTGAGTCCGGTCCGTCTGGATGAATCCGATGAATCAAAGAAAACCGGCGGAAAGGATAAACCGGAAGAATGGATCAAGGCGAGCGATTTTGTCTATACGGTCATCCGGACGGTGAAACGGGTCAGCATGCCGGGACACGGAAAGGTCAAAGTGACGGATGCGCCGGGTGAAGACGAGGATGAGATATCTTTTGAAGATGTGGCTGCGGTTCTGGTGGAAGTACTGGACAGTGAAAATACATTCAGAAAAGCTTTTGGGGTGACAACAGGAAAGAACGATATAAAAGAAGTGTTGGATGCTTTGTAAATATCAGTAAAGACTTAAAATGGAAGGAAGGGATTTTATGGGTAAATTTTCGGATTATCTACCATCGGCGATGATTGGCACTGCACTGGCTACACCGCTTGTTTATCTTGGATATATATATCAAAAAGACAATCGTCAGAACCAACATGCGATTTTGCGGAATTTCCCGCTGCTCGGACGGGTCAGATATATTTCCGAGCATGTCGGACCGGAACTCAGGCAGTATCTGTTTTCGGAGGATGATGAAGGCGAACCGTTTTCAAGATTGGAGTTCCAGAGTGTGGTCAAGGCGGGGAAGTATAACCAGCGGCTGGTCGGCTTCGGCTCCGACAAGGATTTTGAAGAAGAAGGGTATTTCATCCGGAACAACATGTTTCCTAAGCTTTTGACCGAAATGCGGGTCGACAATATAGATAAGACCGATACTTACAAATACGTCATCGATAATGACGGACTGTTCTCCCGGAAGGAGCATCGCGAAGAAGACCAGGCGGATCCGTATTATTTGCTGGATGATGATGCCATCGTTCTCGGGAAGGATACATGCCGGGAACCATTTCACCTTAAAGGTCAGGTCGGCATGTCCGGCATGAGTTACGGTGCACTCGGGGAGCGAGCAATCACGGCACTCTCAAGAGGTCTCGAGCTTGCCGGCGCCACATGGATGAACACCGGAGAAGGCGGCATATCCGATCATCATCTGGCTGGTGATGCGGATTTAATGATGCAGATCGGGCCGGGACTATTCGGGGTCCGTACGCCTGCTGGTGAGTTCTCCTGGGAAGCATTCAGGGAAAAAGCGGCAATAGATCAGGTGAAGGCTTTTGAAGTCAAACTGGCCCAGGGTGCAAAGACCCGCGGGGGCCATCTTGAAGGAAAGAAAGTCACAGAGGAGATTGCGAAGATACGGCTGATTGAGCCCGGCAAGACGGTGAACAGTCCGAACCGTTTCGTCGAGTACGACTCCTTCCCGAAACTCTTTGATTTCATCGAAGAACTCCGTGAAGTCGGCGGCTAGCCCGTGGGGATGAAAATCGTGGTCGGTGATATCGATGGTGTGGAAGAGATGGCGCAGGTCATGAAGGATTCAGGCAAAGCCCCGGACTTCATCACAATCGACGGCGGTGAAGGCGGAACGGGCGCAACGTATCAGGAACTTGCAGATTCCGTCGGCCTCCCGATCTTGACCGCTCTGCCGATCGTCGATGAAGTGCTCCGAGAGTACGGCGTCCGGGATCGGGTCAAACTGATCGCATCCGGCAAACTCATCACACCGGACAAGGCATCGATTGCGCTCGCAATGGGGGCTGACCTCATCAATATCGCACGCGGTTTCATGATCAGCGTCGGCTGCATCATGGCGGAAGTGTGCCATACGAATACGTGCCCGGTCGGTGTTGCGACGACGGATGAGAAACTGCAGGAGGGTCTCATCATTGATGAAAAGCTCTTCCGAGTCTCCAACTACGTGATATCCCTCCGCGAAGGGCTCTTCAATGTTGCAGCCGCTGCCGGTGTGGATTCGCCGACGAAACTGGAACGGAAGCACATCCTTTATAAAGACGGTAAAGGGCGCATTGAAGCGGTGGAAAACATGCTTGAGAAGCTTCAGAGGAATAAGGGTGATGAATAAAGAAATATGAATGAATAAAGAGGTGTCCTGTCAAGGGCACCTCTTTCAGCATTCCAAAAAATATTGAGTTTTAAGCTTCATACTCCTTTGGATGAAGCTTCCGCCGGGGTTCTCCTTCGTCGGCATCACTGAGAGCATTGGGAAGAGCTACTCTTTCGCCACCTCATATACACACCCAAGTTCCACGATAGGATTTTCGTGGCCGCCCACCCTCAGGTCGACTAAGGGGTATTCTTCCCTGTCATATACTTGGAGTGCTGCCGACTGCTTCCCACGCTTGTCTCCTTCCGCTTTCTCTCAGGCACCGAGTGCGCGTTGCAGCCGTTCCGAAAATTCCAGGTCGCTATTGGTTTCGAAAGCGTCTTTCATATCCGGGAGGGTCTCCTCATTGACCTGCATGTTGCAGGCCACGAAAAATCCGGCCCCTTCGAAGTGGTTGTAGTAGCCATCGCATTGATTCCCGGAGAATGGAGCGGTGCCGCCGTCTTTATCGACGATTGCAAACTGCCTGCGCTCGAGGTTGACTTCTTCAGCTATGATTTTCTCTTTCGCTTCCTGTCCCGTCGTGCCTACAGACATATATTCCAGGCCGCGGTTGCCAATATACGGATTGACGAATGATTGGGTGGCAACCGCGCCCACGACCGATTTGACGAACGGGCAGAGCATGACGATCGCCGTCAGTTTCGTGGAGACTGCCACGCCGAGCTTTCCTCTCCGAGTACAACGTGCAGTGATTGAAAATGTATTGAATTTAATCATATTGATCATATTCCCTTTATTTATGATGTGGTACTTTCATAACTCATTTTTACTATATCAATGATGTGTTGACATATATGAGTTGAATAATAATCGGATATGCATGTCTAATAGATGAAATGCTTTAAAAATCTTGATTTCTATTGACAGAATCCTCAGATAATGGTTAAATTTATTTTGTAAGCGCTTTTATATTTTATGAGGTGAACTATGATATCTTCAAATGATGTTGCGAGAAAGGCTGGGGTCTCCCAGTCAACTGTATCAAGAGTGATAAATAATCCCGAGACTGTTTCCAAGCTGAAGAGAGAAAAAGTGGAAAAAGTCATGAGGGAATTGAACTACAGGCCCAACTCGGTTGCGAGGTCCTTGATCAGTAACAAGACCAACCAGATTTCCTTGATTTCCGGAACATTGAATAATCCATTCTTTGTCGAATCCACCAGAAATATCATCAGTGCTGCATATAAAAAAGGCTTTACCGTAAATGTCTTTTTTGAAGAGGACTTCAGCAAAGCCAATTTATATGAGACCGTATTCAGCCAAAAAACGGAAGGTATCATCCTTTCATCGATGTTTTTTGAAAGTGAGTATTTTAATGAATTAGTGAAATTGAATATTCCATATGTAATGTTCAATAGAAAGCATGTCAAAGGGGGAAATTACGTAGAGATTGACAACTGGCAGGCAGGTTATCTGGGTGCAGAACATTTGATAAACAAAGGGCACAAAAATATACATTTCTTCTCGGGAGAACTGGAAAAGTCAACATTCCAAGGCAGGTACCAGGGTTTTTCAAAAGCGATGGAGGATTTCGGTATTCCATGCACTGATGAGACCATGTCCATTACAAAGCAGACCCCTGAAGCAATAGTGGTGGAGCTGGAAAGAGTATTAGCATCAAGAAATCCAAGTGCCATCTTTGCATCAACCGATATGATCGCATTAATTTTAATGGATGAACTGCAAAAAAGGGGTTATCGTATTCCGGAAGATATATCTTTAATTGGAGTCGATAATACAGAGGCTTTAAGACACAGCTCTTTGAACCTGACCTCCATCGGGCCGGATGAGGAGAATCATTTGAGTACAATTGCAGTGGAGCAATTATTCAAACTAATTGATGAAAAAAAGGGACAGACTTTCCAGAAAACATTGCCTTGTAAGTTGTATGAGCGCCGCACTGTCATTTAGATTTTTTTGAATACGTATTCAAATCAGCTTTTAAAATTAGAGGTGACAAAAATCACGGGAAGGATGAAGTGAAGGAATCTGACTGTCATCTTCGTTTATTGAATACGTACCTAAAAATATTATTGAATCGCTCCAGCTGACGTCAGACAGAGGTTTTACGAATAAAGAGGATAGGACTATAAAATGACAAACACTAAATTCAATTTACCCGTAATGATTTCTGAATGGCAGGTCAGATTCAGGCCGCTACCATTCATGAAAAAGAGAGGAACAAGGCATTATTTGGCAACAAATTTGATGGAAACTTCCACGTCGTTCACCAATGAAAATATGTATCAATATAAAAAACAGAGATACGATTATACACTTCCGATCTGTACAGAATATGATATTGATGAATATGGGACAGATATGCTAAGAAATTATTATATCCATAAGAAGAAAAGCTGGAGTTTTCCGGAGATAGAAAAAGTGGATGAATATATCGTCTATTTACCTTATCAAATTGAAGAACACGAAGATAAAATATTTCTTTTGGAAGAGATGACGGGCTTGAGAAGGAAAATAAAAAGAAGTGATAAAATTTATGAAACTTTAAGAGGGGATGGATGCAGATGACTTTCCTATATATCATCGCAGCAGTCAATATTGTAACCTGGGTCACCATGTATTTGATTATATTTAAAACACCACTTTTAAATGACAAGGGGGATAAATGATGGGAGATATTGTTTTTTGGTCATGGGTACTTTTAGGTGTATTTGTCGTCATGATGCTGGTCTTCGGGGTCGTGGGGATGAGAAGGACGCACGATAATGAAGATTTCGCCACAGCGAGATCAAGCTATGGTCCAGTCACCATCGCATTGGTCATCAGTGCCGGAATCGCAAGTGGATCGACTTTTATGGGGATGCCAGGTCTTGCGTTTGACTTGGGAGCACCTTCATTATGGTATCCGTTGCTATATCCTGTAGCTACAGTATTCGGGATGTTGTTTTTCGCGAAAGCAATCAAGGAATACGGGGATACACTCGGTACAAGGACTATTCCTGAATTCATAGGGAACCGTTATAACAGCAACTTTTTAAGATTGATCTTAGCAATTATATCCATATTATTGATATTCTACGTCATTTCGCAACTTGTGGCGGCGGCTACCATGTTCCAGATTATGATGGGTGTGGATTATAGGGTCGGTATCATCATAACGATTGTAGTCATAGGTACATATGTATTTATGGGTGGATCGCATTCTGACATCATGACTGATGCTGTGCAAGGCATGTTGATGGTCATGATTGCACTCATCGTGGTCATTTGCTTTGCGTTAGGAGTCGGCGTACAGGGCGGTTTCAGCGGTATGATAGAAACCATTACAGAAAGAAGACCGGAAGGGCACTTTGGCCAGTTATTCATTCCGGGGGATGAAACATACGGTTCGATTTGGCTAGTGCTCCTTCTGCTGATTGCACATATACCTTTTGCGATTCAACCCCATCTGGGGAACAAATTCATGGCAGTTAAATCAGGCAAGGATATGAAGAAACTACTGATGTGGACAACAATGTTTGCCACGATACTTCCACTGATGGGTCTCGGGGGCATGCTTGCGATAGCTGTGCTGCCTGGTGATATTGATATAAGACCGGATGCAGTCATCCCGACATTATTCAGTGAGTTATTCCCGCCATTCATAGCAGCTTTTCTTGCAATAGCTGTACTATCGGCTGTAATGTCCACTTCCGACGGCCTGGTTGTATCATTAACACAAATCCTTGCCAATGATATCTTCCGACTTTCCATAGTACCAAGATTGAACATGGCAAAGGAAAAAGCGGAAAGGATTGAACTCAATATCAGCAGGATTGCTACACCGGTCGTCCTGATTGTTGCAGGCATCGTTGCGTGGAATCCGCCTCAATATTTATCCATATTCATGTGGATTGGTATAGGCGGCATTGTCTCATCCACAGCTGGGGCACTCGTCATCGGTTCTTTATGGAAGCGCGCGAATAAACTTTCAGCCACGATTTCATTGTTGGTGGGGACTCTCGCTTACTGGATCCTCTATTTGCCTTTCGGTTTCGATGTGTCCAATCCATTCGCAGCAGCAGGTATGGGGGTCATCATTTCTATGGTTACAATGGTCATCTCAGTATTGATCACCACCCGTAAAGGTGAAGATAATCTGGCAGAAGTTAAGTGAATTAAAAAAGGGAGTGATTAAATGCAATTCGTTTCACCGAAATTTATAAACTACGGTTCCGGCTCGACGGACGAGATAGATAAAATTTTAAAGAAGCTTAAAATCAAGAAAGTTTACCTGCTTTGTGATCCTATTCTGAAAGAAATCAAAGCGGTGGAAAGAGTGACGAAAATTCTTGAGGATAACAATGTTGAATATACGATATCAACAAACGTGATGGCTGAGCCTTCGGTTGAAAAGGGGGATGAAATAGTCGAAGAAGTGAGGGATGATCAGCCCAATCTGATTATTGGCTTGGGCGGGGGTAGCACATTGGACCTCGCCAAGGCAGCCTCATTGATTGCGCCTCAGAAAGGGTCGATCGGAAATTATTTGAACCTCACAGGCGACATGACACTGAGTGAAGTGAAAATACCTAATATTTTAATGCCTTCCACCTCAGGTACGGGGGCGGAAGTGACGGACATTGCCGTCTTCTCGACAGGGGACAGCAAGGATGCGATCACTGACCCGCTGATGATCGCCGATTACGCAGTCGTCGATCCGTTCTACTCTTACTCGGTACCGCCTAAAGTCGCCGCAGCAAGCGGAGTAGATGCTTTTACACATGCCATAGAGTCATATACTTCAACGGATGCAACTCCTGTAACCGAAATGATGGCAGTTGAAGCCATGGAGAAGATTTACCATAACATCAGGGAGGCTGTCTGGGATAAGAATAACTTTGCCGCCAAAGATGAACTTTCACTAGGCAGCATGCTTGCAGGCATGAGCTTCTACAACGCCGGAGTCGGCGGTGTCCATGCACTGGCTTATCCGCTCGGTGGGAACTTCAAGATTCCGCATGGTGAATCCAATGCCGTCTTGCTCCCATATGTGTATGAAGAGATATTGAAGTCATGCAGCAATAAACTGGCTAAGTTGGCACCGATTTTCAGTATTGACACAGTGGGTAAAAACAACGTTGAAATCTCTGAAGAAATCACTGACAAACTATTCGACATGGTGAAAGAAGTGGGGTTACCTGAAAACCTGCAGCATTACCGCATCACTTCTGGGGATATAGGGCTTCTCACTGAAAATGCCTTGAAGCAGACGCGCCTGCTGGCGAAAAGTCCTCTGGAACTGAAAGAAGCTGAGATTAAAAGAATATATACCAATGCCATGAATGGAAGATAATCAAATTTAGGGGTGTGGAAATGAAAATACTAAAAAAAAGCAAAGCAGTCGATGACATAAAGAGTGACGATGAGAAGACTTCACAAATAGTGAGCGACACGATTAAGAACATCGAGGCTAATGGTGATGCGGCAATCCGTGAATTATCTACAAAGTTTGATGATTGGGGTCCTGATTCTTTCCGTCTTACCGCTGAACAGATTGAGGAGATTGTGAGTAATATCCCGGAACAGACGAAAAAAGATATAGAGTTTGCACAAAAAAACATCAGGAAATTTGCCGAAGCTCAAAAGGATTCCATGAATGATATTGAAGTGGAGATGGAGACGGGAGTCATTCTTGGGCATAAAAACATCCCGGTCAACAGTGTGGGCTGCTATGTGCCGGGCGGCCGTTATCCAATGGTTGCGAGTGCGCACATGAGTGTATTGACGGCAAAAGTGGCTGGTGTCAGCAGGGTGATTGCCTGTACGCCGCCAATTAAAGGGAAGATACCTAAAGAGACGGTGTATGCAATGCACAAAGCGGGTGCGGATGAGATTTATATCCTCGGCGGCATCCAGGCGATGGCAGGCATGGCCATCGGGACTGAGACGATTGATAAAGTGGATATGATTGTTGGACCGGGTAATGCATTCGTCGCAGAAGCGAAAAGACAACTGTTTGGGAAAGTTGGAATTGATCTACTGGCAGGACCTACAGAAGTTCTGATAGTCGCTGATGAAACAAGCGATCCGGAAATGATTGCCACGGATTTATTAGGACAGTTGGAACATGGACCGACATCACCAGGTGCGTTAATCACTACATCCAAATATATTGCTGACAAAACTGTGGATGAAATTGAAAGGCAGTTAGAAACTTTAGAGACTGCCGAAGTTGCGAGAGAATCTTGGGAAGAGTACGGACAGATCATTTTAGTTGAAGACAATAAAGAAGCTTTAAAAGTTGCTGATGACTTGGCCTACGAGCATGTGGAGATATTGACGGAAGATGAAGACTACTTCCTCGAAAATATGACCAACTATGGTGCGTTGTTCGTTGGCCCGAGAACTAATGTAGCGTATGGTGACAAAGTGATTGGAACCAACCATACACTTCCGACAAAAGAAGCGGCAAAATATACAGGCGGACTGTGGGTCGGAAAGTTTATAAAAACAGTCACGTATCAAAGAATTACATCTGACGAGCAGAGTGCTCATATTGGTGAGTATGCTGAAAGACTATGTGAACTGGAGAATTTTTCTGGTCATGCAGAACAGGCAAAGTTGCGTGTCAGAAAATACGGAAAAAAATAACTTTTATAAATTAGTTACCATGTAAAAAATGTCGCTGAGAAGGAATTCTTGGTGACATTTTAATATATGAACTGATACTCGAAGTATCATATTTTTAATAGAGACTATTATAGTATTAATGTGAAAATGTAAATTATTAGATAAGTGATTAAATTTAAAATGAAGAGGGGATTTGATGAGCAGTTATAGAATTGGGAAGATATTCTCGATTGAAAATAAGAATGCAGTAATTACTGGAGCGAGTAAAGGGATAGGTAGAGAGTTTGCATTTTTACTAGCGAGTAATGGTGTGAATCTTGCTTTGGTTGCAAGAAGTTCAAAAGAACTGATTGATGTAAAAAGAGACTTGTCAAAGTTCAATGTTCAAGTTAAAGTATATTCTTTTGATTTGACAAGTTATGAAGATATACCAAAACTAGTTGATGAAATTTCGACTCATTTCAAATCAATAGATATATTAATCAATAATGCAGGCATCAATATAGCTAAACCAATCGAGGAAGTATCATTAAATGATTGGGATCGACAAATCGATATCAACCTGAAGACTATATTCTTTCTAACAAAGTATATAGGGGAATTAATGAAATCGAATCAAGAAGGAAAAATTATTAATATCAGTTCCCAGATGTCCGCGGTCGGTTATTATGACAGGTCAGTCTATGGTACATCCAAAGGCGGATTATCACAAATGACCAAAGCATTTGCGATAGAATGGAGTAAATATAATATAACTGTAAATGCAGTTGCACCGACTTTTATTGAAACCAATCTAACTAAAGAAACATTTGAAAATCAGAAGTTTAAAAACGATATATTAACTAGAATACCGCTAGGAAGAATTGCAAAAGAAAATGATTTGTTTGGAACAATCTTATTACTCTCTTCATCAGCGTCAGATATGATAACCGGTCAAACTATCTTCGTTGATGGTGGATGGACAGTATGGTAACTTTGTTTTGACCCTGTTAGACCTAAAGTTTATCACAGCAATTATTACAGGTAACTAATTACGCTGGGTTCCCAGCGTAAAATCCTAATATTATTCAATTCACATACTCTTATTTTTCAGATAAATGTAGTACAATGGAATCAACTTCCAATTTTACTGAATGGTGGGATGATATATGAGTGTCCAAAGTGAACTTGCTCTGGAAAATAAGGTGATGGATCAGCTGGAGCAGATTGGATATGAACGGTCACCTATACATAATAATGAGAGTCTGGAGAAGAACTTCAGACAAATCCTAAACGAACGTCATGCCGATAAAATGGATGGCCAGCCTCTGACTGACAGTGAATTCAAAAGACTGATGATTCAGGTCAATAATAAGAGTGTCTTCGATAGTGCAAAAATTTTGAGAGATAAGTTTGTTTTGAAACGTGATAATGAATCTGAACTGTATCTGGAGTTCTTCAACACGAAAACATGGTGTAAAAATAAATTCCAGGTGACAAATCAAATTAGTGTAGAAGACAAATATAAAGGTCGTTACGATGTGACAGTTCTGATTAATGGTTTACCGGTCATCCAGATAGAACTGAAACGTCGTGGTGTCGCAATTAACGAAGCCTTCAACCAGGTGGAACGGTATCGCAGGCACAATTTCACAGGACTGTTCAGGTACACTCAGCTGTTTGTCCTGAGCAACTATAATGACACCAGGTATTACGCAAACAACGATAAAGAAATATACAAAAGTCATATGTTCTATTGGACAGATGAAAAGAATAACCGTCTAACCAACATACATGAGTTTATAGACAGTTTTATGCTGCCGCATCAGTTATCGAAAATTGTTGGCCGTTATATGGTGGTCAACGAAACGGACAAAAATTTGATTGTACTCAGGCCGTATCAGATGTATGCGACCGAAGCGTTGATCAAGCGTGCTCTGGACACCAATAATAATGGCTATATTTGGCACACGACAGGCAGCGGTAAAACTTTAACATCATTTAAAGCGAGTCAGCTGCTGGCACAGGAAAAAGAAATAAAGAAAGTCATTTTTTTAGTGGACAGAAAAGATCTGGATACTCAGACACAGAAGGAATTTGATAAATTTGAACCTGGATCAGTTGACTATACTGACAATACAAAACATCTGTTAAAACAACTGAAAGATAAAAGCAAATCCATGATTGTAACAACAATTCAAAAGATGGCAAATGCGATAAAATCGAATGACCCTGTCATGGACCACTACAAAGAAGATAAAGTGATATTTGTCATTGATGAATGCCATCGTTCACAGTTTGGCGATATGCATATGATGATTAGAAAACATTTCCGAAATGCACAATACTTCGGCTTTACAGGTACACCAAGATTTGAAGAAAATAAAAGCCAGGATGGCCGGAGTACAGCAGATATTTTCGATAAGTGTTTACATCACTACTTAATAAAAGACGCAATCAGAGATGGAAACGTACTGGGATTCTCCATCGAATATATTAATACTTTCAAAGATGAAAGGATTCCAACTAACGAAGAGTATGTCGAAGCGATTGATACGAATGAAATCTGGATGGCAGATGACAGAGTTGATATGGTAGCAAGACATTTGTATACCATTCATGATAATAAAACAAAAAATCGTCAGTACTCTGGTATATTTGCAGCACAGAGCATCGATATGGCTATGAAGTATTATGATAAATTCTCCGAAATCAACAGCGAAGAAGGCATCAAACCTTTAAATATCGTAACGATTTTCAGTTATCAGGCGAACGAAGACATGAAAGAAGGCGATGTGAAAGAACATGCCAAAGATCAGCTCGCGAGAGTGATTGGAAATTATAACGAAAATTATAAAACCAACTTTTCACTTGAAACATATGACCAGTATTTTGATGATATCTCGAAACGTATGAAACAAGGCATACCCGGTCAGAAGATTGACTTATTGATTGTTGTTAATATGTTCCTGACAGGCTTTGACAGTAAAGTGTTGAATACATTGTATGTTGATAAAAATATGAAACACCATGATTTGATACAGGCATACTCCAGGACCAACAGAGTGGAAAAACAGACGAAGCCGTATGGTAATATCGTCAGCTACCGTGATTTAAAGAAAGAAACGGATGAAGCAATCCAACTTTTTTCACAAACTGATGATACTGATACAGTGCTCAGTAAATCTTTTGAGGAATACTTGGACGATTTCAATGCATCTCTTTATCAACTGCATACTGTCATTTCACATCCATCAGAGGTCCAAACCCTGGAAGATGAAGAAGAAATCAAAGCATACATTGTTGCTTACAGAGGGTTGGGAAGAGCATTATTAAAACTTAAAACATTTGAAGATTTCGAGTTTACTAAAGAACTACTGGGTATTTCCGAACAGGCTTACGAAGATTATAAAGGCCAATATATGGATCTTTATGATCGGTATATCAGAGGGGACAGAGAAGGCAAGAAAGTTTCTGTAATTGATGACATCGATTTCGAGATAGAATTGATCAGGAATGATATGGTGAATGTGAGCTATATACTCAGACTTCTTGGTAATATTGAGCTCGAAGACAAGAAAAAGCAAGAGCAGGAACGTGAACAAATTAAACTTATGCTTGAACGGGCGGATGATGAAAATTTACGTCTTAAAGCTGAACTTATTCAGGAATTCCTTGATGAAGTGCTTCCGACATTGGATAAAAATGCGAATGTTGAAAAGATATACTTAGACTTTGAGGAAAACAAAAAATTACAGGAATTTAACGAGTTTGCTAAGAATGAACAATATCCTTTAAAACAGTTGCAGGAACTCTATACAGAGTATGACTATTCTGGCCAACTTTATCGTAAGGACATTGAAAAAGGCGTTACAGGCGGACTTTTAATGAAACGCAAAAAGGTTAATAAAATTTATGATTTTGTAAAAGATGTGTCACGCAAATTTGGATTAGTGGAATAGACTCAAGTGGTGCAACAGCATCACTTGATGTTTTTATGCTTATAAACAGGAGGAATATTTTAGATGATGACAGTAACGGAGAAACAGCGTCAGCAACAATCTGAACTGCACAAAAGATTATGGGATATCGCAAATGATCTCAGAGGCAACATGGATGCGAGCGAGTTCAGAAACTACATATTAGGATTGATTTTCTACAGGTTCTTATCTGAAAAAACGGAAGATGTTGTAGAGAATTTACTAAAAGAAGATGAAGTGACATACAAAGAAGCTTGGGAAGACGAAGAATATAAAGAAGCACTGCAGGATGAACTGACAACCCGCATCGGTTTTGTGGTTGAACCGAAGTATCTTTTTAGCAGAATGATTGAAGAAATTGAACAGAATGAATTTGATATTGAAAAGCTTTCAGAAGCAATTTCTTCTGTGGAAGCATCTACATTAGGCGAGGCAAGTGAAGATGATTTCAACCATTTATTCGATGATATGGACCTGACATCATCAAGGCTGGGGAATAACGTTTCTGCCAGAACTAAATTAATTTCCAAAGTGATGTTAAACCTCTCAACACTACCATTCGTCCATAGTGATCTCGAAATTGATATGCTGGGTGATGCTTACGAGTACATGATTGGGCAATTCGCGGCCACAGCAGGTAAGAAAGCGGGAGAGTTCTATACCCCGCAGCAGGTTTCCAAGATTCTTGCGGAGATTGTGACAACAGATAAATCAAATTTGAGGAATGTCTATGACCCGACGTGTGGATCCGGTTCACTATTACTACGTGTAGGTAAGCATGCGAATGTAAGACATTTTTATGGTCAGGAGTATAACAGCACTACGTATAACCTGGCCCGAATGAACATGTTATTACATGATGTGAATTATAAAGCATTTTCTATTGAAAATGCAGATACTCTTGAAGAACCCGCATTTGGTGACATGAAATTTGAAGCGGTTGTGGCCAATCCGCCGTACAGTGCGAAATGGAGTTCTGATCCATCATTTCATGATGATGAACGTTTCAGTGGTTATGGAAAATTAGCACCGAAATCAAAAGCGGATTTTGCATTCATTCAGCACATGGTGCATTATCTCGATGATAATGGCACGATGGCTGTTGTTCTGCCCCATGGTGTACTATTCAGAGGCGCAGGGGAGGGGATAATCCGTAAGTACTTGATTGAACAGAAAAACTATCTGGATGCGGTGATTGGGCTTCCAGCGAATATTTTCTTCGGGACAAGTATCCCAACGACTATTTTAGTGTTCAAAAAATCAAGATCTGCTGATGATATACTATTCATCGATGCATCGCAGTCATTTGAGAAAGGCAAAAATCAAAACCATCTGACTGATGATGATGTTAAAAAAATTGTTGAGACGTATAGAAATCGTGAAGAAATTGAAAAGTACAGCCATGTAGCAGATATGGAAGAAATTGAAGAGAATGAGTACAACTTAAATATACCTCGATATGTTGACACTTTTGAAGAAGAAGAGCCAGTGGACGTCAAAGCACTTCATGAAGAAATTAAAACTATCAATAAGGAGATAGAAGAAACGGAAGCAGAGCTGCTGAAAATGCTGGATGATCTTGAAGGTGACGAAGATGGTATGGCGCTCATTGAAGCGACGAAAGAGGTGTTACGTCGATGAGTAAAGAAGAAAAGAGGGTGCCAGAACTCCGGTTTAAAGGCTTTCATGATGATTGGGAACAGCGTAAGTTGGGAGAACTCTCTGAAATAGTGAGAGGGGCTTCACCTCGTCCTATTAAAGATAAGAGATGGTTTGATCAAAATTCAGATGTTGGGTGGCTTAGAATAAGTGATGTAACCGCACAGAATGGAAA